>JAEDOB010000018.1 GCA_016302225.1 Oscillospiraceae bacterium
CCGATCTTGAACGGCTGGCGCTTGAAGCCGAGCCTATGGTGTCCTTCATCGACCCAGACGCACCCGAGTTTACGCCTCAGGGAAATATCCCCGAAAGAGTAAGAGATTTTTGCAGAAGGACAAATCAGCCCGTACCCGAAACGGTTGGGGAGGTAATGCGCTGCATTTATCAGAGCCTTGCGCTGAAATATCGTCAGGCATTTGACGAGATAAGGGCTTGCACGGGCAGGGAATACCGTTCCATACATCTAATCGGCGGGGGGACGAAGGACGGTCTGCTTTGCAAAATGACTGCGTCCGCCTGTGACTGTACGGTCTATGCGGGTCCCGCAGAAGCTACCGTTTTCGGAAATGCGGCTATTCAGTTTATTTCTCACGGAGATATTTCAGACATCAAGACGGCGAGAAAGATAATCGCAGCGTCAAACGAGATAAAGAGCTATTCTCCCGAAAATGCGGAGGAATGGCAGGTTGCGTTTGAGGTATTCAAAACTATTGTAAAATAAAATATGAACAGGAGAATTATTATGTACCCAAGAATTGGAATCAGACCGGTTATTGACGGCAGACAGATGGGAATAAGAGAGAGCCTTGAAGATCAGACTATGAACATGGCGAGGGCGGCAAAGGAACTTATCGAGGCAAATTGTACATATCCCGACGGAACTCCCGTCCAGTGCGTTATTGGTCCCTGCACGATCGGCGGCGGTGCAGAAGCGGCGAAAACTCAGGAGTATTTCTCCACCCGCAACATTGCCGCAACTCTCTCCGTAACTCCCTGCTGGTGCTACGGTTCGGAAACTATGGATCTTGACCCGTTGACTGTTAAGGCGGTTTGGGGCTTTAACGGCACGGAGCGTCCCGGTGCGGTATATCTTGCGGCGGTAATGGCTGCTCATGCTCAGAAGGGGCTGCCTGCGTTTGCAATTTACGGACATGATGTTCAGGATGCTGATGACACTTCCATTCCCGCAGATGTTTCCGAAAAAATTCTCAGATTTGCTCGCTGTGCGGTTGCTGTGGGCTGTATGAGAAACAAGGCTTATGTTGGTCTGGGAGCGGTTTCTATGGGAATTGCAGGTTCGCAGTGCAGTCCCGACTTTTTGCAGAAATATCTCGGCATCAGAGCGGAATATGTTGATATGACCGAGATACTCCGCAGAATGAAGCTGGAGATCTACGACCATGACGAATACGAAAAGGCACTTGCATGGACAAAGGCAAACTGCCCCGAGGGAATGGACGTAAACGACGGTCCCAACCCCGGAAACAAGGACGTTATGAGTCATGAGCAGCAGTGGGAATTCTGCGTTAAGATGACTCTTATTATCCGTGATATTATGCTGGGAAATCCCAAGCTTGCCGAGATGGGCTGGAAGGAAGAATCCAACGGCAGAAACGCCATTTACGGCGGTTTCCAGGGTCAGAGAATGTGGACAGACTGGCTCCCCAACGGCGATTTTTCCGAGGCGATACTCAATTCCACCTTCAATTGGAACGGCAAAAAGCAGCCCACTCTCCTTGCTACGGAAAATGACGGTCTGAACGGTACAGCTATGCTTTTCGGCAATCTGCTGACAGGCACGGCAAGCGTTTTTGCCGATGTCCGCACCTATTGGAGCCCCGAAGCAGTTGAGCGTGTTACAGGCAAAAAGCCCGAAGGCAGGGCTGCAAACGGCTTTATCCATCTGATAAATTCGGGTGCTGCCGCTCTGGACGGAACCGGTCTTGCTGTTGACGAAAACGGCAATAACTGCATGAAGCCTTGGTGGAAGGTGACCGACAAGGACATTGATTCTATTTTGAAGGCTGTTGACTGGTGTCCCGCAAATCTTGGCTATTTCAGAGGCGGCGGATTCTCATCTCACTTCAAAACACAGGCTGAGATGCCCGTTACTATGATCAGGCTGAACATTATCGACGGTCTGGGACCTGTTTTGCAGATCGCCGAGGGCTACACCGTAACTCTCCCCGATGAGATACACGTTCCTCTTGATATGAGAACCGACAAGACATGGCCTACCACATGGTTCGTTCCAAACCTTGTGGAGGACGGAAATCCCGCATTCAAGGACGTTTATTCCGTAATGGCAAACTGGGGCGCAAACCACGGTTCTCTCACATACGGTCACATCGGCGCAGACCTTATCACGCTGGCTTCAATGCTGAGAATTCCCGTTGCAATGCACAATGTTCCCGCCGAGAAGATATACCGTCCTCACGCTTGGACTGCATTCGGCACAAAGGACGCCGAGTCCGCCGATTACAGGGCTTGCGAAAAGTACGGTCCGCTTTACTGATTTTCTGTACAGTTTTTACCGCAAATAATCCTTAAATCTACGCAAATAATAATACCGTACATCGGAGAATTTCCCGATGTACGGTATGTTTTTTCTGAAAAAATCAAAGTCTGCGAACGTTTTTCATACATTCCAGAATTTCCTCGTTTGACGGCATTGAGGGGATAGCACCGTATTTTGTGGAGCAGAGCGCACCGCAGGCGTTGGCGTAATCGGCAATGCTTTCCAGCTCGGAAATATCCAGCTCCTCGGGCTTTTTGCCTGTTTCTGCAAGCTTAGCAAGAAATGCGCCCTGAAAGCTGTCGCCCGTGCCGAGAGTGTCCAGAACATCGACCTTGTATGAAGTCGAGCGGATAATTCCCTTTTTTGTCGCAATAACGCAGCCCTTTGCGCCCTGTGTGACAATGACAGCTTTTACGCCCTTTGACAGCAGGACTGCCGTTCCCGTCAGCATATTGTCATAATCGGTGATGATCTTCAGCTCCTTTTCGGAAACCTTGATAATGTCGCAGAGGGGAACAACGCTTCTCATTATCTTAAACGCCTCCGACTTGGACTCCCAAAGCTGTTCGCGCCAGTTGGGATCGTAGGAGATTATTTTTCCCTGCTCCTTGCAGTATTCGATGGCGTTCAGCGTTGCCGAACGTGTCGGTTCGTCGGTAAGGGAGAGTGCGCCGAAGTGTATGATCTTGCATTTGTCCAGCTGGGACTTCTTTATCTCGTTAAAGTTCAGATTGACATCGGCGGAATTTTTGCGGTAGAACACAAATTCACGCTCGTTATCCTCGTCCGTACCCACAAACGCAAGTGTGGTCTGATGATCCTTGTCGAGAATAACTCCGCTTGTGTCAACGCCGTGGCTTTCAAGCTCCGATTTAAGATATTTTCCGAAAAGGTCCTTGCCAAGCTTTCCGATAAATGCCGAAGATGCTCCCGCTCTTGCAGCCATAACAGCGACCATTGCGGGTGCTCCGCCCGGATTGCGGTAGAAGCGCACAGCACCATCGGGGGTGGTTTCAGCGGTGAAATCAACAAGCATTTCGCCGATAGAAATAATATCAGCCATTTTCATTACCCCATTCTAAAATTACTTAATTATATTATAGCACATTATCTGAATATTCGGCACAAATAATGTGAAGATTTGTTAAAATTTCAGTTAATTTCAAGGGAGGAAGAGAAGTGAAAGCACATTTGCACAGATATTTCTCCCTGTTCTCGGGAATTGCCCTTGCGGCGTCCTTTACATTCAGCGGCTGGAACCTGCTTTGCTTTGCGGCACTTATCCCCATGATGACACGGATATTTGTCTGTCAAACGGCAAGAGAGCTGCGGCGGGAAACGCTGCTTTTCTCATACGGCTACTATATGCCGCTGCTTTCGTGGATATACGGAATTTACGATATGCTGCCCTTTTCGGACGGGATAAACGCTTTTCTGCTGGTACTGCTGACGGCGATACTGCCTGCGCTGTTCGGGCTGATAATGTTTGCGGCAACGGCTGTGTTTGTCCGTGTGAAACAGTCCGATTTATGGGACAGTTCCAGATATGCGCTGCTTTTCTGCTTCGGGGAATTTCTGCTGGAAATTGTCCCGGGATTTTCCTTTCCGTGGGGACGTGTGGGGACGATAACTGCGGTATTTACGCCCTTCATTCAGTCGGCGTCCCTGTTCGGGGGATTGTTTTTAAGCTTCCTTGTACTGCTGGTAAACGGCGGAGCGGCGTACCTTATTGTCAACAGAAAACGCATAAACAGGGAGATGATAAGCGGTTCGGTTCTCATTATATGCGTCATCTCTTTGAATATTTCCTACGGATATTTGCGGATAAATCATTACGACTATTCCGCCGAGAAGAAAGCGGAGGTCGTTCTTGTTCAGGGAAATTTTTCGGGACGGCAAAAATGGTCGGCATCTCCCGACATTATGACCGGGAAATATATCAGCTTATCTGAGCTTGCCAAAACGGATAAAACGCAGCTGATAGTGTTTCCCGAAACGGCAATAGCGGGATTTCTGGACAATGACGAATATCTCACGGTCGGTCTGCGAAAGCTTGCACGCAACAGCGGTTCGGTGCTGGTCACGGGGATTAACTGCCGTATGTGCGGGGAACGGTACAATTCTGCGGCGGCGTTTGAGCCTGACGGAACTGTTTCCGAGCCGTATTTCAAGCAGCGTCTGGTGCCCTTCGGGGAATATCTTCCGCTGGTGCCCGATTCGGCAGTTGACGGTTACAGCGGATATTCGGCGGGAATGGTTTCTTTTCCCATAGATACGTCGGCGGGCTGCGTGGGGACGGTCATTTGCTATGAATCCGTTTACCCGGGAATATCCCGAAAAACCGTCAGAAACGGCGCAGAGCTTCTTGCCGTTATCACCAACGACTCATGGTTTGACAACACCCGTGCGCTGGAGCAGCACCTTGCACATTCCGTTCTGCGGGCGGTGGAAAATAACCGCTGGGTGGTCAGGGCGGCAAATACGGCAGTAACGGCGGTCATATCTCCCACGGGCGAGATAACGGCAAAAGCCCCGCCTTACGTCCCCTGTGCGCTTAGGTCGCAGGCGGGACTGAAAACGGGGCTTTCTGTTTACGGTATTTTCGGGGACATTATCATTATCCCCGCACTTTGGCTTATCGCTTGCGGTCTGGGGGAGAAAAGACGGTCAGAAAACGTTGTACCATAGGGGAATTTCCGCTCCGTAAAGCCTTTCTATGCGCTTGGAAAGGCTCTTTATTTCCGATTCGGTTTCCTCCGCTTGGATATTTATCAGGGGGAGAAGCTTTGCAAAGGAGCTGTTTATTTCCTCCAGCCTGTCAAGGTCGACGATGACCGAGGCGGTGCGGCAGAATTTGTTCCAGTCGGCATACAGCACATCTGCTTTTCGGTAGGCTTCATCGTACCGTTCAAGCTCATAGAGCCGTGAAATATCCTCCAGATCATTGGTGAAATAGGTCGTGTTTTTTTTCAGCATATTCAGCGAAAGAAATGATGAAATGCAGATAAAAATCAGTAAGCATGCGCAGAGAATTATCCGTTTCATAGCTGACGCTCCTTCTTTACGATTTTAAAGGTTCCGTCCGATTTAACGGACATAAGGAAAATATCGGCGGTTTTCAGATGCTTGTTTGACAGTATTTCGGCAAACCGTTTTTCGGAAATTGCCGAGCGGTTTAAGGCTTCGGGGATAAGGATACCGTCCTGAACGATTATTACGGGCGGGTCCTCGGGATTTGCGTTTGCGCCAACATCGCCCTTTTCTGCCGCCTGAAACTTGGTTTTCTCGTAGACGGACAGCGCGCCCGTAGTTTCCACCACGGCAAACTGCACCTCCGAAATATCGAATATTCCGTAGGAACGCAGAGCCTCCATCAGGTCGTCGATGGTATAGCGCAGCTCCTTCAGCTTTTTTTGGTCGATAACGCCGCCGCTGATGACAATGACGGGCTTGCCGCATAGTATTCGGCGGACACGCCAGCTGTGCAGCGACCAGAATCCCACCAGAACGTCCAGTGCGGCAAGGGTGAATATGGGCACAAGCCCCGTTATCAGGGGGATAGACGGGTCCTCCACGGGCAGCGTTGCGATGTTTGAGATAAGGATAGTTATGGCAAGCTCCGAGGGCTGCAGCTCGCCTATCTGACGCTTTCCCATAAGCCGTACCGCCGCAATTACAGCAGCGTACAGGATAGCCGCCCTGATGAATACTATTGACATTTGCTTTCATCTCCGTTTTTTGGAGCTATTATCTGCATATTTTCTCTAAATATTCAAAAACGGCTTGTCCGTCCGAACAAGCCGTTGATTTACTGTGTAATGTCCGCAATATCCCTGATAACTTCGCCCGCTATCATCAGCCCCGCACAGGAGGGGACAAAGCTTACCGAGCCCACGTGTCTGCCCTTGCCGCTTTCGTCATCACATTCGCCCATATGAGGGACTGCCTTTTCCTCTGAAAACAGCACCTTTAGATGATTTATCCCACGTTTGCGAAGCTCATACCGCATGACCTTTGCAAGGGGACAGGTGTGCGTCTTGGAAATATCGGTTATATGAAGCTTGTCGGGATAAAGCTTGTTTCCCGTTCCCATTGAGGAAATCATGGGAATATTCAGCCGAACCGATTCCGACGCAAGGAACAGCTTGGACGGCACGGAATCTATGGCATCAACGATATAATCATATTCCGAAAGGTCGATCTCGGAAGAGTTTTCTGCCGAATAAAACATTGTGTACAGATTTACCCTGCAATTGGGGTTAATGTCAGCTATACGCTTTGCGCAGACCTCCGTTTTATACTGTCCGACGGTGCTGTGCAGGGCGATAAGCTGGCGGTTTATGTTTGTCAGGGAAACGGTGTCATTGTCAACAATGCCGATTTTTCCAACGCCGCCCCGTGCAAGTGCCTCAATAACATAGGAGCCGACACCGCCCGCTCCGAACACTATTACAGCGGCTTCGGACAGCTTTTTTTGCTTGTCCGAGCCTATCATCATTCGCATTCTTGAAAATTCATCTGCCATTTTTTCAACCTCACAAAATGATAAAATATGCAAATAATCCGAGAATTATCAGCATTGAAAAGTTGAGTACGGAAAATTTCACAAGATAGGAAAGCGGCTTTGCGCCCTCCGTTCTGCAATAGAATTTGTAGGAAATAAGGCTTGCAAGGGACGCAATTATTGTTCCCAGACCGCCTATATTCGTTCCGAGGATAAGTGCGTCGCCCCTGTCGGTAAAGCCCGAAAGCATCACCGCTGCGGGGACGTTTGATATTACCTGTGAAAGCAGCAGTGAGGAGAGAAATTCTCTGCCCATAATAAATTCGGACATAAAGCTGCTTACCTCGTCTATCAGCTTTATATTTCCCACGAAAACAAAGAAAAATGCAAAGGTCAGCAGCAGCGAATAATCCGCCTTTGTGAACAGCTCCGTTTCCGTTATAAAGATAACGATACATACGGACATAAAGGTGGTGAACGTGTCCAATATGCCGAAAACGGACAGTATGCAGAGTACAAAAAGTATTGCGTAAAGGGCGAGATATGCCTTGTGTTTCAGTACTGCGGGCTTGCTGTCCGACGGTTCAAAGTCCTCATTTTCCAGAAAGAAAACGGGGATTATGGTCAGGAAAAGTCCCAGAAGGGAGATGGGCAGCGTCAGGCGGAAAAATTCGCCCGCAGGCATATTAAAGGTGGAAAACAGAAACAGGTTCTGAGGATTTCCGAAGGGCGTTGCCATGCTGCCGATATTTGCCGCAGCCGTCTGCAAGATCAGCACAAAGGGTATGTAATGTGGCATTGACGAAAGCGTCATTATGGTAAACGGCACGATGGTTATGAGTGCAACGTCGTTGGTTATGAGCATTGACATAAAGAACGCCGCCGCCACCAGAACGGCGGAAAGCGTCCTTGCGCTGCGCACCTTTGAAACCAGCTTTTCCGAAATAAGCTGCAGCAGCCCGTTTTCCGCAAAGCCCGAAATTATGAGCATAAAGCAGAAAAGTATTGCCATCATATCCGTGTCCAGCATTTCCAGAAGATTGCCGCCCTTCGGTGCAACAAGGCAGGATATGAACGCAAGTATTCCCGAGATCCACAAAACAGGCTCGGTTTTGAATGATTCTAAAAGCTTTTTCATAAAACACTTATCCCCATAAGGTCAATTAACAGTCCCGAAAATGTTCCCACAAGGTAGAGGACAACGGTGATGAAAATGTTCTCCTTAACGCTTTTGTTGGACTTGAAAAGCACTGCAAGTCCAACTCCTGCGCCCGTTGAAAGTCCCGCAACGGCAGAACCCGTTGTAATGCCGCCCTGAACGAAAAGCTCGGTGATAACGACCGAGGCTGCGCAGTTGGGTATCATTCCCACAAGTCCCGCAACAAAGGGTTGGAATACACGTATTCCCGCAAGAAATTCGGAGAAGCGTTCCTCTCCCACAAAGGAAATTACGCCGTTTAACAGAATATTTACGAGAAGAATGAAAATGAAAATATTCAGAGTGTGACGGAATGAGCTGTAAAAAATGCCGTGTTCGCCGCATCCGCAGTCGGAGCAGAATTCCTCAAAGGGTTCGTCACGGCGTTTGCGTTTGAACAGTTTTAGACAGAGGTCAAGGAGAAGTCCTGCGATAATAGCGATAATGACCTTGATAAGCAGCAGCTTCCAGACAGCACCTGCGTGTTCGGGGTGGGCGAGAAGTACGGGGACTGCCTCGTCCGAGGTGGAGAGGAAAACCGCCAGCAGCGTTCCCGCCGTGATAAGCTCGCCTGCATACAGATTTGACGCTGCCACAGAAAATCCGCACTGAGGTATGCAGCCGATAAGTGCGCCGCCCACAGAGCCGAAGCCGCCCATTTTTTTTAAGGCATTTGCAAGCTTTTCGCCCGCCTTATGCTCGAAATATTCCATAAAAAGGAATGCCGCAAAGAGAAAGGGCAGCATTTTCAGCGAGTCAAGCAGGGCATCTGTCAGAATATCCAAAATGCTGAATGCTTCTTCCGCATGACCGTGATAAGTGCCTATATATCCTAAAAATTCCATATGTTACTCCTTATAAATGTGTGTGTCCTGCGGATTTTACGCCGCATTAAAATATTATAGCACATATCCACATATTTTTCAAGGATTTATTCAAAATTTTCTGCTTGCTTTTTTGGGCGAAATGTGGCATAATATAGTATGACCTGTTTTCACTTGATTGAACGGCATATATCAAAATTATAAAGGAATGAGGAAAGAGAATGGCTCATCAGTTAGTTATAGTTCTTGATTTCGGCGGACAGTACAATCAGCTTATCGCAAGGCGTGTCAGAGAATGCGGCGTTTACTGCGAGGTGCATTCCTACAAGACACCTATCAGCAAGCTTCGTGAAATGAACCCTGTGGGAATTATTTTCACGGGCGGCCCCAACAGCGTTTATCTGGAAACATCTCCTACGGTTTCAAAGGAAATTTTTGAGCTGGGAGTGCCTGTTCTGGGACTTTGCTACGGCTGTCAGCTTATTGCGCATCTTTGCGGCGGAAAGGTTTCCACTGCCATTACAAGCGAATACGGAAAGACGGAAACTGTCTACGATACTTCGTCTTTGCTTTTCAAGGGACTTTCCGAGAAGAATATCTCCTGGATGAGTCATACCGATTATATTGAAAAAATACCCGAGGGCTTCAAAAATGTTGCTTACACGGAAAATTGTCCCACAGCGGCAATGGAATGTCCCGAGCGCAAGCTTTACGGCATTCAGTTCCACCCCGAGGTAAATCACACCGTTGACGGCACAAAAATGCTCCATAATTTCCTTTATGAAATATGCGGCTGCAAGGGCGACTGGACTATGGGTGAGTACGCTCAGACGGCTATAAAGTCTATCCGTGAAAAGGTGGGCGACGGAAAGGTGCTGCTGGCACTTTCGGGCGGCGTGGATTCCTCCGTTGCGGCTGCGCTGCTGTCCAAGGCGGTGGGCGACAAGCTTACCTGTATTTTCGTAGACCACGGCTTTATGCGCAAAAACGAGGGCGACGAGGTAGAAGCTGCGTTCAAGGACTGGGACATAAACTTTGTCAGGGTAAATGCCAAGGAGCAGTTTATGGAGAAGCTCAGAGGTGTTTCCGACCCCGAAACAAAGAGAAAGACCATCGGCGAGGAGTTTATCAGAGTTTTCGAGCAGGAAGCCAAGAAAATAGGCAAGGTGGACTTCCTTGTTCAGGGAACGATTTATCCCGATATTATAGAAAGCGGGGCGGGGGACGCTGCTGTTATCAAATCCCACCACAACGTTGGCGGTCTGCCCGATTATGTGGATTTCAAGGAGATAATCGAACCCCTCAGACTGCTTTTCAAGGACGAGGTAAGAAAGCTGGGTGAGGAGCTGGGACTGTCCCCCGTACTTGTATGGCGTCAGCCGTTCCCCGGACCGGGACTTGCTATCAGAATTATTGGCGAGATTACCGATGAAAAGCTGGAGATCTTACAGGACGCCGATTGGATATTCCGTGAGGAAATTGCAAAGGCAGGGCTGGACAAGTCCATCAATCAGTATTTTGCCGTTCTCACCAACAACCGTTCGGTAGGCGTTATGGGTGACGGAAGAACCTACGATTACACTCTTGCACTCAGAGCTGTTACCACCACCGACTTTATGACTGCGGATTTTGCACGTATTCCTTATGAGGTTTTGGAAACTGCGTCAAGCCGTATCGTCAACGAGGTAAAGTCTATTAACAGGATAGTTTACGATGTTACCACAAAGCCCCCCGCAACTATTGAGTGGGAATGATACCTTTCACCTGTGAAATTCGTATTTCCTTATATAAATAATGATCCCCGCTTTTGGCGGGGATTATTATTTATGACGGTTATTACTGAGAAAATACTTATTAATGGGAGCTTCTGCGACTTTGACGGGGAAGGAAATTTATCAGCGATTTCTCAGTATAGAAGCTTTTCCCATTCCTCAATAATTTGACCGCAAAGGTCTATATCCGAATCCTCAGCTGCATTTTTTAGCCTGCTGTACAATCCGACCTGTTCATCGGAAAACTGCATTTTTTCCATCTGCTCAACTGCCTCATCAATAAGGAGTGTGTCAAATTCATCAAGTGCATTTTTCATTTTCGTCAGCACTTCCTTGACATCATCTGCGGTGGCTGTGTTCAGATTTGCTTGGGAATCGGCGATCTGACGCCATATTTCCACTATTGATGAGCACATATCAACATCAAAGGCTTCCGAAGCTGTCTTGAGCTTTTCAAAGCATTGTGTCTGCTCGGGGGTGAATTTGTATTCGGACATTTTCTCCAGAACCTCGTCCATTGCAAGAGTGTCCATAGATTCCAGTGCTTCGGTCATTTTGTCAAGCAGCTCCGAAACGGTTTTTGCATCTGCCAAAGAAATCTCTTCCTTTGCACTCAGCTCGGGGAAAAGCGGTGCGATAATATTCTTACATTCCATATAGAGCGCAAGAAGATCATCTGTCTTTTCGCGAATAAGCACTGTGTCCCGATCATTTCCTGCCTTTTCCAGACGTGCCGCAAGGTCTGCGAGAGTATCTGCGCCTATCTGTCTTGAAGTGCTTTTCAGCGAATGGACTTCGATAGTATAGCCCTTAATGTCGTCATTCTGAAGTGCCTGCTTGATGATCGCCGCACGTTTGTCTATGGCAAGATAGTACTCACGAAGTATCTGCATATAGAGCTTTTCGCTGCCAAGAAGTGAGATAGCCTGTGCGGTGTTCAGTCCCTCGATGGTAAGCGTATTCTTCGGTGCTTCGGGAATTGCCTTAGCTTCATTTGCCATTACGGGGATAATTTTTTCCTTCGGCAGCCATTTTTTTATCATGGCAACTATCTCTTTCAGCTCAATTGGCTTTGCAACGAAATCGTTCATGCCCTCCTGCAAAAACAGTTCCTTTGTGCCGCCCACAGCATTTGCGGTAAGTGCGATGATAGGAACATTTTCATAGCCTCTGATAAGCCGCCTAATAATGTGCGTAGTTTCAATACCGTCAACTCCGGGCATCATATGGTCCATAAATACAATGTCGTACTTTACCTTTTTGACCTTATCTACCGTTTCGGAAGCACCGTTTGCCGTATCTACCTGCATTTTGAGCGGCTCGATTATACCGCATGCAACGGACAGATTTATAGGATTATCGTCAACGATAAGAATATGGGCATCGGGAGCAGTAAATGCAAAATTATCGTCCTCGGAATCGCTTTCTCCCAAAATGCTGTCACCGATACCGAGTGCCGAATAAAGTCCCAGAGGAAATACAGGTTTACGCAGCATTTTGACCTTTGGCGCAGTTATATCATTCGGGCTGTCATAGGGTGCCAGAAGCAGACATTTCAGCTCGGGATTTTCTGCAAGCTTTTTCAGTATGCTTTCTCCGAAAAGCTGCTTTTCAACGATGATATAACCGTCGGTTATATTGAAATTGTTTTCGCCGTTTACAAGGTCGGAATACTCAATGCCAAGCCGTGAAAGGTCCTTTTTGATCTGTTCTAGAACATATTCGTTTTCTATAATAAGTGCCGCCCTTACGGTACTGTCGGGCTCGGGAATAGACGGTGCGGTATCAATTATTTTCTGCGGAAGATCTACATAGAATGTGCTGCCCTGCTCGTATTCGCTTTCAACATGGATACTTCCGCCCATAAGCCTCAGCAGCTGCTGCGAAATGGCAAGTCCCAGACCAGTGCCCTCAATATTTCGGTTTCTCTTGCTGTCTACCTGCTGGAACGACTTGAACAGCTTATCCATATCCTGCTTTTTAATGCCGATACCTGTATCTTTTATAACAGCCTTCAGCATTATATTTTCGCTGTCTGTCTGAGAGAAGGAAACTGCCAGATGCACCTCACCGTGCTCGGTAAATTTTACGGCATTATTCAAAAGGTTCAGAAGTATCTGCTGGATCCTTATATTATCTCCATACAGCTTGCGGGGCATTGCGGGGTCAAAATCCACCGTAAATTCGATGCGTTTTGAACCTATCCTTGTATTAACGATATTTGCGAGATCGTTTACAATGGAAAGCGGCTCGTAGACTACGGGAACTATATTCATTTTTCCCGATTCTATCTTTGAAAAATCTAGAATGTCATTAATGATAACAAGCAGATTTTTTCCCGAGGAACGTATCTGCCGTATGTATTGCTTTGCCTGAGGAGTCATTTCCTCGCGAAGAGCCATTTCAGCCATTCCGAGGACGGCATTCATAGGCGTTCTTATCTCGTGGCTCATATTTGCCAGAAAGTCCGACTTATGCGCAGCCGCCTGCATTGCCTGCTTGCTCAGCTTGATAGTTTCATAGGACTTATATGCCATATCGGAGATAATTCCCGCAAATTCATAGATAAAGTTAGTGGAACGTTCGATAGCAGCCTTCGGGACGATCTGCGCTTTTCGTGCCGCTTCGATAAAGCCTTTCTCGTCAACACCCAGCTCCTTTGCGTATTCACGCATTTTATCGTAATCGGGTTCTTCGGACAGAACTTGTCCACCGATAAAGCTGCCTATCATTTGGTCGCCCAGCATTATGGGTGCTGCGAAATCCACAAGATTGGCATGGCAGAAGTAGGACACGGGTTTGCCGCTTTCCAATACCTTCAAAGCTCCGTCACGGTCACATTTTTCGCAGCGTTCTCTTCCGATAGGGGATCTGCGGCAGTAGTTTGTACAGAATTCGGAGAAATTTGAGCCGTCCGTTACGGGCTTTCCGTTTTCATCGGTAGTTAGTGCCGCCATTCTTGCCATTTTAGAAAAAGAATCCTGAATTTTCTGGAGTGTTTCCACCGATATAAGATCGGTGAGATGTACTTCTTCGTCCATATATATCATGATCAATACCTCTCTTAATTGAGCAGAGATTTGATAGTGTCGTTCACTCTTTCCATATTTATTGGCTTGAGCAGATAGCCGTTGGGCTTCAGGGAAAGCACTTCGGTTATCTTTTCACGGTCTGCAACGCCTGTGAGAAACACAACGGGTATATCCTTTGCGTTCTCCAGCTTCTTAATTTTTCTGAATACCTCGGGGCCGTTTTCAACGGGCATCTCATAATCCAGGAAAATCAGGTCGGGAGTTTTTGTTTCAAGAAATTTCAGAGCCATTTTTCCGCCTGCAATGGCTGTAACGTCATACTTATCTTCAAGTGCGGCTTTTAGGAGCTTCAGGACATTTTTATCGTCATCGACAACCAGAATATGCGGTCTTGCGTTGGCAATCTTCTTTGCAAGAGCTTCTGCTGCCTTCCGCTCGGCTTCTGCCTGTTCCTGTGCGATACGTTCTTTTTCTTCTTCAATGCTTTTGAGGAGTCTTGTAACGCCGTCACTGATAGCCGATATGGTGATGGGTCTGGACATCAGAAGGTCAATGGTCATATCCTTCTCTTTAACGTCGGTATAGAATTCATAGCAATCCTCGTTTGTTATAACGATAACAGGAACATCGCTGAAATCGGGGGTGGTTTTCAGACGCTTTAGCCTTGAAACTATTTGGGTATCGGCATATTCAGCAAGGCAGACGTAGGCATCGGGCTTGAACAGCTCATAGTGGATACAGATGTCCGTCCAATATCCGGAGGTGCTCATGCAGGTGAATGTATCTGAATTTGTAAAAAAATCTCTTAATAGTGCGGGGCTGCTGCTGTTGATAAGAATTTTGTACTTCATTACGGGTACCTCCATGATCATATTTTTCTGCATTTTGCAATTAAGCGTTACACTAAACACCGATTGAATTTACAGCAATACTAAAAACATCATAACAAACTTGTAGGGGACGGTTTTGCCGTACTGCTTAGATCCGTAAAGCTAAGGAAATACTGATTATTAGGTGTTCCTTAGTATTATTTTATCATCATTTGTATTATTTGTCAATAGCGTGTAGTATTTTGGCGAAAAATGGAAATTTAAAGGTAGCTTTTTATCATTGCCGCTATTATGAAATATGCCGTTCAAAAATTTACAAAAAACGTCATTCCGCATAAAGCAGAATTTTTTTTGCCGTTTACTATAAAAAATGGTCTGTTGCAGCGTGTGATGCAACAGACCTAAACAAATAAATCAGCGTTATTTCTTCCATGTAACGGGAGCAAACAGCAGGAGCATGGGGAAAAGCTCCAGCCTTCCCGCAAGCATATCAAATATCAGGACCAGCTTTGAAAAAGGCGAGAAGAATGCGAAGTTTGATGTGGGTCCCACAAGCTCAAGTCCCGGACCGATGTTGTTTATGGTGGTCGCAACGGCTGTGAAATTCGTTATCATATCGTAGTCCTCAAAGGAAATGCACAGCAGCGAAATTACGAAAACAAGGATAAAGCAGACCATAAAAACATTGACCGAGCGGATTACCTCATGCTCTATCTCGTGGGAATCTATACGTATTTTTTTCACCTGCTTGGGGTGGATAAGCGTCTGCAACTCCTTGCCCATGCTTTTGAACAGGATAACTATTCGGTACACCTTAATGCCGCCGCCCGTACTGCCTGCACAGGCACCGATGAACATCAGCAGGACGAGTATGGTTCGGGAGATCTCGGGCCAGAGGTTGAAATCCACAGCCGTAAATCCCGTTGACGAAATAATGGACGAAACTGTGAATATGGCATTTGCGAATGCGTCCTTGACCGACGGGAACATTCCCCTGACATTGATGGTTATAAAGCCCGTGGCGGCTGCGATTATTGCGAGATAACACCATATTTCGGAAATTTTGAATGCGTCCTTGAATTTCCTGCTGAAAATCAGAAAATAGATGTTGAAATTCAGGCTGAACAGTATCATAAATACCGTCACAATAGCACGGAGTGTTTCGGAATATCCAGCAAGACCGTTATTTTTTACGGCAAATCCGCCTGTGCCTGCTGTTCCGAAGGAAATGGTCAGCGCTTCAAAAACGCTCATTCCGCCGAACAGAAGAAGGATAAATTCAATAGCCGTCAGGACAAAATATATGGCATAAAGCAGCAGGGCAGTGGTCTTTATTCTGGGGACAAGCTTGCTGACCGAGGGACCGGGGCTTTCCGCCTTCATAATGTGCATATTCTGTCCGCCCGAAAGGGGCAGAAACGCCATAATGAACACCAGCACGCCCATTCCGCCTATCCAATGGGTAAAGCTTCGCCATAAAAGCAGCGACTTCGGGACGGCTTCAACGTCCGACAGGATAGATGCACCCGTTGTGGTAAAGCCCGAAACGGTTTCAAAAAGCGCATCGATATAATTGGGGATTGCGCCCGAAAATACGAAGGGCAGTGCTCCGAATGCGCTGAGGACTATCCAGCTGAGTGACACGATAACATATCCGTCACGGGAATGGAGAGTGCTTTCCTTCGGCTTTTTTTGGGTTATGGGCAAGCCTATGACGGCGCAAATTCCCATTGTCAGCAGAATGGAAGGTATGGTGCCGTCCCCGAAAATTATTGCCCCGATCAGCGGGATTATCAAAAAAAGTGCTTCAAAATTCAATATCCAGCCGAGGATATATACTATCATAGAATAATTCATGCTGTATACCTCGTCATTCGAGAATATCGGAAATATCGTGGGGACGGATATTGGA
>JAEDOB010000225.1 GCA_016302225.1 Oscillospiraceae bacterium
CGATTTTCTGACTATATTATATCACCTTTTTTTCGAAAAATCAAGAGGTTCTGTCCGTGGGGGCACGGAAATCAATTTTCAGCGAAATTTTGTAGGGGCGGTCATTGACCGCCAGCAGTATCGTAAAAACCGAAAATCGCAGCGTAACTGCGGGACGGGAAACCAAAGCTATGCTTTTTCCCCTACAAGTGTGTTAGGATATTTATATGTACTGCTATAGTATTAACCTTGTAAAAGTATAGAGCGGTTTGTAAACACTTCGAAAGTATATAGAAAATAAGGGTAAATCTCAGAGAAATGTCTGTAAACTCCATTGACTTTGAAAATCTTCTGTGATACCATAAAGCAGTAAAATATATGATTTACAAATTACCAAAGGAGTGTATTTCCAAATGAGAACACGAAAAATCTTCACTTGTATGTTAGCCGGGATTATGAGCCTTTCCGCTCTCACAGGCTGCACAGGAGGAACACAGACAAACAGTACAGATACCACAACAGCAAATGCACCGTCAAACACAACCGCCGCACAAAAGAATGAACCGTCAGATACTGCTGCGGCAGCAAACGACACCAAGACAAACGAAGAGCCTATTACACTGGATATGTATTTCCCCGTTTCGGTAGGCGGCGGTCCCGACGTGCTTATCAGTGATCTTTGCAATGAATTTCACGAGGAATATCCGAATATCACAGTAAACCCCGTATATGCAGGCACATATGCCGAAACCCGCACAAAGGTGCAGGCGGCTATCAAATCGGGAAACACTCCCGCCATTGCGCTTATGTTCTCCATCGACCTTTATTCCCTGCTTTCAATGGACGCTATCTACGATTTCAACAGCTTTGCAACGACCGATGAGGACAAGGAATGGCTGAACGGATTTTACGACGGATTTATGGAAAACAGCCGCTGCGGCGACCTTACCTACGGTATTCCCTGGCAGCGAAGCACAATAATCCTTTACTACAACAAGGACGCTTACAAGGAAGTCGGTCTTGACCCCGAAGCTCCTCCCACAACATGGTCTGAGCTGGAGGAATACGCCGAAAAGCTTACCAAGACAGAAAACGGCACAACCACAAGATACGGTATTCAGATACCCTCCGATAAGGCAGGCTACGCATACTGGATGCTCCAGACCTTCTGCAATCAGCAGAACGGCTTCAATCTTATGAACAACACAGGCACAGAGGTTTACTTTAACGACCCCAGAACAATTAAAGGACTTAACTTCTGGAAGAGCCTTTCCGACAAAGGCTGTCAGGCACCCGGCACAAGCGCATGGTCTACCACTCCCACAGATTTCCTTGAAGGCAGAACGGCTATGATTTACCACACAACGGGCAATCTTACCAACATCAAAAAGAATGCCACCTTTGAGTTTGGCACAGCAAAGCTTCCCGCAGATGAATCCTTCGGTTCACCCACAGGCGGCGGAAACTTCTACCTTTTCAAGGGCGTTCCCGAGGAGCAGACTCAGGCAGCGTACACATTTATCAAGTGGATGACAAGCGACCCCGAAAGAGTTGCTCAGTGGAGCATTGACACAGGCTATGTTGCAACAAGACCCGAGGCTTACGAAACAGAGCGTATGATAAAGTACACAACAGATTTCCCTCAGGCTCTCGTTGCAAGAGATCAGCTTGAATACGGTCACGCAGAGTTCTCCGTTTACGATCAGGGCAGCGTTCAGGATATTCTCGATACTGCCATCGAAGCCGTAATGACAGGCTCTATGGACGCAGAAACCGCAATGCAGCAGGCTCAGGAGCAGGCGGACGCAATACTTTCTCAGTACAGATAACTTTCTTCATTTCGAGTTTTTTCATATTTTCTCCTTAAACGAAAGCCTTCTGCACATACGCTGCAGGAGGTTTTCTGTAAAATGAAAGTTGGTCGATATATGTCCGAAAAAAATAACAAGCGGGCAAAAAAGGAAAGGATCGTTCTTTCAAAAGCCGACCGCAGAAAGAAGATCAAAAGCTCCTTTGTTGCCTATGCAATGCTTCTGCCCGCATTTGTATTTCTGTTTTTGTTCACCCTATATCCTGTGGGCAGCAGTATTTATTCAAGCCTTTTCAAGGATAATCTGTCGGTAATAACGCCGCAGTTTGTGGGACTTAAAAATTATGCGGGGCTTGCAAAGGACGTAGTATTTGTACAGTCCTTCAAAAACAATTTGCTTATTGCTGCGGTGACTGTTCCCGTAAGCATAATTTTATCCGTTTCAATGGCGCTGTTTACCGATAAGATACGCATCGGAAAAGCCTTTGCAAGGACGGCATTTTTCTATCCCACTATACTGCCGATGGTAGCCGTTGCAAACATATGGCTTTTTATCTACACCCCCGGCTACGGACTTCTGGGACAGCTGGGCTTTGACCTGCGAATACTCTCCGACCCGAAAAAAGCTATCTGGGGAATTATCGTTATGCTTATCTGGAAACAGGCGGGTTATCTGATGATCTTCTACATTTCAGGACTCCAGGGAATTTCGGGGGAGCTTTACGAAGCGGCAAAGCTGGACGGTGCCTCACCCTTTCAGATATTCCGTTCCATAACGTGGCCGCTCCTGCGTCCCACAACAATATATGTTTCCATAATTTCTCTGACAAACGCATACAAAATGGTGGATCACCTCTACATAATGACAAAGGGCGGTCCCAACAACACCACAAATATGCTGCTCTATTACATTTTCCAGACGGGCTTTGACTTCTGGGACGCAGGAAGAGCTTCCGCAATGACAGTCGTTCTTGTGGCAATGCTGCTCGTTATCACAGGCGTGCAGTTCTTTACGCAGGACAAAAACACCTATTACAGCTGATGAAAGGACGGCAGATATTATGTTAAACGAAAAAGCTGCATCAAGACCGATCATACAAAGCATCGCCGAGCGTGCAAGAAAAAAGCGCGAGGAAAACAGGCAGCCCGAAATAAAAAAATATGAAATAACACCTTTTCTTGTGGTTTCATATATAGTGATGTTCATATTTGCAATTGTCACTCTTGCTCCGCTTATATGGCTGATAAGGACTGCGCTTGTGCCGTCGTCCGATGCGCTGCAGTTATTTAAGCTTTCGGCACCCACTCTCGATAACATAAAAAGTATTCTTAACGCAGCACCCTTCGGACAGTATTATATCAATACCATAATTATGGTGGCGGCGGTGCTTTTGGTTCAGTTTATTTCCATAACTCTTGCGGGATATGCCTTTGCGAGAATTGACTTTTACGGCAAAAATTTTCTTTTTATGCTGTTTCTTACGCAGATGATGGTTTCTGCCGATGTGCTTATTATGCCAAATTACAAATTCATCAGCCGTCTGGGTCTTGCAGATACAAAGCTTGGTGTGATACTGCCGTTTTTTGCTTCGGCTATGGGCATACTTATGATGCGTCAGACCGTAAAAACAATCCCCTATGAGCTGGAAGAAGCGGCAAAAATAGACGGCTGCGGAATGCTTAGGATAATCACCACCATTTATGTTCCGCTGCTAAAGCCCGTATATATCGCATTCGGACTTGTTTCCGCTTCTTATCAATGGAACAATTTCCTGTGGCCGCTGGTAATGATAAATTCGGAGAAAAACCGCCCCCTTACCCTCGGGCTTGCCATATTTGCAATGGCTGCGGAAACAGGCGCAAACTGGAGCGCTACCTGTG
>JAEDOB010000226.1 GCA_016302225.1 Oscillospiraceae bacterium
TAACTGAATTACTCAAAAGCAATATTCCGATTCCTATAATTGCAAGTGCGGTACGCCTTTCCATTGAAGAAACCGAAAAGATTATCCGTGAAAACACGTGATTTCATTTTTGAGGTCGATGATATGTGCAATATTAGTTCGTTGTATATTAACAGGGGCAGAGCGGAAGGCAGAGCAGAAGGTATTGAGATAGGTGTAGAAAAGGGCAGAGCGGAAGGCATTGGAATAGGCGTAGAAAAGGGCATCGGAATAGGCGAATTCAGAGAAAAAGTAAGGGTAATAACAGAAATGCTCAAAAACAACATTCCGATTCCTACCATTGCAAACATTGCCCATCTTTCCGTTGAAGAAACCGAAAAAATTATCCGTGAAAACACATAAATTCATTGAAAAAAAGCAGGGGCTGCTGCATCGAACGCTGCAGCAGCCCCTGCTATTTATTAACAAAAAACCTCCCGTACCAATGGCACGGGAGGAAATTTTTATACCGTAATAAGGTTATTTGACTGGAGCAGCTTATAGTAGCTGAGTATTTCGCTTTTGCATTTTGCCAGAAGGTCTATTGATTCGGGAGAAAAGGCTCCTCTGTCAAATTTCATCTCGTTGATGACGAAATCGAACTGCACCTCGTTTACGTCCCGTCGGTTTACAAAAAGCCTGTCAAAGCGTATGGCAAGACCGCATAGCCTGCTGTAAACGGTGTTATCGCTGCCTCTCAGCCCGTGGGGATAGCCTGTGCCGTCAAATCTTTCGTGATGGTGCATACACATATCCGCGCAGACCTTTACGAAGAATTTGCAGTTTTCGGAGCTGTTGAGCCAGATGATATTTGCGCCCATATTTGTATGACTGTTGTAGGTGTCACGGTCGGGACCTGTCAGCGTGTCTGCGTTTGCGATAAGCTCCGAGGGAACGCCCATCAGCCCGATGTCGTAAAAATATGCAGCCTTGCTTATAAGCCGTATGTCAAGGGTGTCCAGGTCGCTTTGCTGGAAAGGCTGTATTCAATGAGCAGTATCTCCATCAGCTTGGAAACACGGCAGCAGTGGTAATCGTCCTTGTCCATATTTTTCAGATATGCTTTGTAGATGGCGGTAAGCTTTGCGATATAGGTGTCGTTCTCGTAGGTTTCGGTCTTGGCGAAATTGTCCTCGTGAGCTTCCGCAGTGACCTGTGTGGTGTCAATGGCGAAAATGGTTCCCAGCTTTTCAAGTATGACCTTCGGTTCAAAGGGCTTGCTTATAAAGCCTGCAATGGAATACTTTGCCGCACGCTGGACATTTGCGGCGGTGGCTTCGGCGGTAACAAGCACAATGGGGATATTTATGCCGTTCTCGCTCATAATGTCAAGCACGTTGAAGCCGTCCGGAACGGGCATGGAAATATCCAGAAGAACGCCGTCTATCTTTATCCTGTTTTTGGTGATAAGCTCCAGTGCGGCGTGACCGTTTTCCACCTCTGTTATTTCAAAGCACTTGCTTAGAATGTTTCTGAGAATGCTTCTGTCTATTTCCGAATCGTCTACAATAAGCAGCCTTTTTGCATTTGCCATAAATTATTATCCTCCATAGAAATACTGAATAATGGGTGTTTCCCCGCCTTAATATGTCACTCGGACAGCTGAAAAAACAGGAATTAATTCATATGCGGGGACGGTATTACTGCACATTAAGACAGCTTTTGAGTGTATCGGTCACCAGGTTATATTTTTCGGTAATTTCGGGCATCATTGCATATGCTTCGTCCCACTTGTCAGCCCTCATAAGAACAACCTGTTCCGCAAAAAGGTCAAAAAGGCTTTCTATGGACAGATTTCCGCAAACACCTTTCAAAGTATGGGACGCCTCCAGCGCAGCCTGACCGTTACTCTCCGCAACGGCTGCGGTGAGCTTTGCAAAGGTAGGCTCGGAGAGGAATTTTTTCAGCATCTTTGCATACAATGCTTCATTGCCCATAAATCTTTCAATTGCGCTGTCGGTATTTATTCCGATTTGTTTTAAAGACGAAAGTTCCATATTCTTTGTTTCCTTGGCGGAAACGTCCTCCTTTACGGTTTTTATTGTTCCAACGGCGGACAGGTCGCTGCCGTTGAGTATATCATCGGTCATTTCCCGAATTTCTCTTTTGTTTTTTATGCCGGGTGAGTTTGCTTGAAGCTCCTTTTCCAGCTTGCCGCTTACGTCAAGCAGACATTCCAGAAGCAGGGGATTGAAGGTTCCGCACTCTCCGCCGCAGATCATCTCTATTGCCTTTTCGTGGGAATACGCCTTCTTGTAGCAGCGTTCGCTGGTAAGGGCGTCATACACGTCTGCAATGGAAACTACCTGTGCTGAAATAGGTATCTCGTCGCCTTTAAGCCCGTCGGGATAGCCCTTTCCGTCATATCTTTCGTGGTGCCAGCGGCATATCTCATAGGACGCTTTCAGCAGCGGCTCGTCCTGATACTCGGTAAGGTTTTTCAGCATTGCCGCACCTATTTCCGAATGGGTCTTCATTATCTCATATTCCTTGGGAGTAAATCTGCCGGGCTTGTTCAGTATCTCGTCGGGGATAGCTATTTTTCCGATGTCGTGCAGGGAGGAGGCGGTGCTTATCAGGCGTATATCCGACGTGGACATGGCATACCGCTTGTCCTTCTTCACAAGCTGTTTCAGCAGAAGCTCGGTGATGATGTTGATATGTATGGTATGGGTGCCGCTCTCGCCGTTTCGGAATTCCACAATATGACTGAGGATAGAGATCATCATATTGCTGTTCTTTTCCTTTTCGTAAATTTGGTCTGCCACAATATCCAGAAGCTTTCTCTGCTTTGCGTATAATGCTATGGTATTCTTTACACGGCGCTGGACAACGGTGGATTCAAAGGGACGGCTGACATAATCCGCAGCGCCCAGGTCATAAGCCTTTGTGATAAATCCGGGGGCGCTTTCTGCGGAGATCATAATTACGGGGACATCTTCGATTATACCAAGACTGTTCATCTGTACAAGGACATCGTAACCGTCTGTTTCGGGCATAACAACGTCCAGCAGCACCAGTGAAATACTTCCCGATTCTCTTTGCAGTATTTAAAGGGCACGCTCGCCGCCCGATGCCTCGATAATTTCGTAGTCGTCCTTTAGTATTTCCACCAGCATTGCCCTGTTGGTTTCGCAGTCGTCAACAATGAGCACTCTGCTTTTTATCAAAGAAAGCTCTCCCATAGCATACTCCCTAAGTTCCCTGAAAATGTTCTGCCAAAATGATGTATAAACCCTCAAGGATGGCGGGTTACTACTATTATATCAGCTGCATCGGAAAATGTCAATTTTTCTCTGCTAATGCGGCAAACAATTACGGTAAAATTTGCATTTGAAAGCATAGATCGTAACCCAATGTTCAAATTTTAAAATAGAGTTTTTTGGTGGAAAATGCTGAATTAAATGTGAAATGTGCAAAGTGGAAAGTGGAGTTTTTTAGTGATGAATGTTGAGTGTTGAGTTAAGGAGCTGCCGATTTTATCGTAAATTTTTTTGTTGCCTTAGCGATGTATACGAGTGGGTGTTCCCCCGCCTTCGGCGGGGGAACACCCATTATAGCAATCCACTGAAATATCATTACTGTGAGTTTTACGGGTCAAAGCGGGACGGGAAACCCGTCCCCTACAAGTGTGTTAAGATATTTTTAAGTA
>JAEDOB010000227.1 GCA_016302225.1 Oscillospiraceae bacterium
TGCTGCAAGTGCCTTGTTTTCATCAAACATATTTATCATTCCTTATAAAAACAAACCATCTATTTTTCAAGGATATTATACCACCGTCCGAAGCAAATGTCAACAAAATGAAATTTCGCAGTTAAATTTTTTCGGCAATTTTTTGTTAATACCATACAAAACGCACAGTATAAACCGAAAAACAGTTGACAAATAGGTGCAAATATTATAAAATAATAGTATACAAAACCCAATAGCAGCATACTATTTTTGTATAAACTCTGCCCGAAAGGTGTGTACGTTTTGAATTTCATTGATATTTCGGATATAAACAAAAATGTCAGACATTATCCAAACGACTTTGTTGCAGTCAGCGAAAGTGCATATAACCGTCAGCTTTACGACGCAGCGGACGAGATAGCCAAGGGTGCGGCGGATTTCCCCATTGTCCTGCTGTCGGGGCCTTCCGGTTCGGGCAAGACTACGACCGCTATGCGCATAGGCAGCATTCTCAGTAGTATGGGTATACCCTCTCATATCCTATCCATGGATAACTATTTTCTGCCCGGAGATACAAAGGCTCTCCCCACCAACGAGGACGGTTCCGTTGACCTGGAATCACCCTACCGCCTTGATATTCCCCTTTTAAACGAACAGATAAATATGATAAACCGCTGTGAAGCCGTGGACGTTCCGCAGTTTGACTTTGCAACGCAGTCCCGCCCAAGCACCGTTCCCATGAAGCGAAATGAGGGCGAAGTGGTAATTATTGAGGGAATCCACGCCCTGAATCCCGAGGTAACGGGACAGGTTTCCGCCTTTGCAAAGGGCGTTTATGTCAGCGTCAGAACGAGAATAAGAGCGGATAACGGCGACCTTCTCCACCCCCGCCTTATCCGACTAATGCGCCGTGTGAACCGTGACAAGCTGTTCCGAGGACGGAAAATCGAGGAGATATTCAAGCTTTTTGAGAGCGTTTCCCGAGGCGAGGATCTCTACATTATGCCCCACAAGCACCGTGCGTCCATCGAAATTGACACCTTCCTGCCCTATGAAGCTTCGGTCTACAAGGGCGCTGTTTATGACCAGCTGAAAATATGCGCCGAGCTTTCCGACAATGAGGACTACAAGACCATCTGCCGCTTTATGAACGAGCTTGAAGCATTGAACGCCGAGTTTTCCCCGAAAAATTCCCTTGTAAGAGAGTTTGTCGGCGGAAGTGAATATTCCTACTGATAACAAAGCCGTCTGCCCCATTAAAAGGACAGACGGCATAATTGTTGTGTTAATTTTCGAAAATTACTTGATCTCCAGAACCGCACCCTTGTTTGCGGAAGTAACAAGAGAAGCATATCTTGCAAGATAGCCTGTTGTAATAGCGGGCTTGCGGGGTGTCCATTCGGAACGGCGCTTTGCCATTTCCTCATCGCTTACACGAATGCTGATGCTGTGGTTGTTGATGTCAATGTCGATAATATCTCCGTCACGAACAAGAGCGATAGGACCGCCAACAGCCGCTTCGGGAGAAACGTGTCCGATAGCCGCACCTCTGGTAGCACCGGAGAAGCGTCCGTCGGTAATAAGAGCAACCGTGCTGCCCAGACCTCTGCCCACAATTGCAGATGTGGGGTTGAGCATCTCTCTCATTCCGGGGCCGCCCTTAGGACCTTCGTAGCGGATAACAACAACGTCACCCTCAACTATCTTTCCGCCGTTGATAGCTGCCAGAGCGTCCTCCTCGCAGTCGAATACCTTTGCGGGACCCGAATGACTGAGCATTTCGGGAGCAACTGCGGAACGCTTAACAACGCAGGTATCGGGAGCAAGATTTCCCCTGAGCACTGCAATACCGCCGTTCGCCATATAGGGATTATCAATAGTTCTGATTATCTCGGGATTTTTGTTTACTGCACCCGAAATATTCTCCGCAACGGTCTTGCCCGTGCAGGTCATACAAGATGTATCAATAAGGTTCTTCTTAGCCAGCTCTGCCAGAACAGCATAAACACCGCCCGCTTCATTGAGATCCTCCATATATGTAGGACCTGCGGGAGCAAGATGGCAAAGGTTGGGTGTTCTCTCGGAGATCTCGTTTACAAGCTCAAGGTCAAGCTCAATGCCGCACTCGTGAGCAATTGCAGGGAGATGAAGCATAGAGTTTGTGGAGCAGCCGAGAGCCATATCAGCCGCAATAGCGTTCTTGAATGCCGCTTCTGTCATAATATCTCTGGGACGGATATTCTTTCTGTAAAGCTCCATAACAGCCATACCTGCACGCTTTGCAAGCTTTATTCTGTCGGAATAAACAGCGGGGATAGTACCGTTTCCGCCAAGACCCATTCCGAGGACTTCGGTCAGACAGTTCATAGAGTTTGCGGTGTACATACCCGAGCAGGAACCGCAGGTAGGACAAGCCTTGTTCTCAAACTCCTCAACGTCCTCAATGCCAAACTTGCCCGCCTTGTATGTGCCGACAGCCTCGAACATGCTGGAAAGAGAAGTCTTTCTTCCCTTAACATGACCCGCCAGCATAGGGCCGCCCGAAACAAAAACGGTGGGAACATTCACCCTAGCAGCAGCCATCAGCAGACCGGGAACATTCTTGTCGCAGTTGGGAACCATAACAAGAGCGTCAAAGTGATGCGCCAGAGCCATACATTCGGTGGAATCCGCAATAAGATCACGGGTAACAAGAGAATACTTCATTCCCTGATGTCCCATAGCGATACCGTCACAAACAGCAATTGCGGGGAAAACAACGGGAGTACCGCCAGCCATAGCAACGCCAAGCTTTACGGCTTCAACGATCTTGTCAATGTTCATATGACCGGGGACGATCTCATTATAGGAAGAAACGATACCAACCAGAGGTCTTTCCATTTCCTCCTTAGTCATGCCGAGGGCATTGAAAAGCGAACGCTGAGGTGCCTTGTCAACGCCTTCGCAGAAAAAGTTACAATCCTTACATTCCATATCAGCTAACCTCTTTTTTCAAAAGTATATGCTTTTATTGTACTATGATAAAGGGGATTTGTCAAGTATTGCCGAAAAATTTCCGCTAATTTGCTCAGACAGTTTTTACATAAACAGGCAGACCCTTGTCAAAAACCTTTTCCGCCCGCAGAAGGTAAAGTATACCGTCCTCTCTCTCGGCGAAATAGTACCTTGATTCCTTTACTGGATAAAATGCCGTATAATCGCCGAAAACTTGAAGCTGCACCATAATTTCGCCGTTTTCCTCGGAAACGTCCGTTATCCTGTGATCCGCCCAAGTAGCGCCGTGACCGCAAACTCTTGGCAGAAAACCGTCCTCGTCTAATCCCAAATCATCTTTGACACTCAGCAAATCAAGCCCGTACACCTTTTTCACCTCGGCAACAAGCTCATCGGGAGTTACACCGTTCAAATAATCAAGAGGGGCAGCGTGATAGAACCAATGCCACGAAAACTCATCGGGCTGCCACTCGTCAAGAGGAGTTTCCTCCGTGTCAAATATCTCTGCAATAAACGCCGTATTGTATGCCAGCCGACAAGCCGAGCTGACCTTTTCGCTCATTTTTTCGGTCTGTATTTCATAATACTTTTTCGGATAAAATTCTATTACATTTCCGCACTCACCATGGTACGTCACCAAATGCCACACGGATTCTCCCATGGGAATATAGTCATCGGTGCTTTCGGT
>JAEDOB010000228.1 GCA_016302225.1 Oscillospiraceae bacterium
ACAAGCATCTGGGAATGGAGGCTGTTCTGGTTTACACCGTGTTTGAGGAGCTGAATGCGATAACACGTTCGGTCAGGATAACAAACAAGGGCAGCGACCCCTTTAAGCTGACAAGAGTTCTTTCCATGTGCGTGGATTTTGAAACGGACAAGTTTGATATGATAACGCTGAACGGTTCCTGGGCAAGAGAACGTGCCCTTGAACGTGCAAGGCTTCATCGGGGAAAGCAGTCCGTTGACAGTGCAAGGGGAGAGTCCTCACATCAGAGCAATCCGTTTTTTGCTCTCGTTTCTCCCAATGCGGATGAGGATATGGGCGAAGCTTACGGCTTTAACTTTGTTTACAGCGGTAACTTTTTTGCCCAGGCGGAGCTTACACAGTTTGAGCATACCCGTGCGGTCATGGGCATAAATCCTTTAGATTTTGCGTGGCTTTTGGAGTGCGGGGAAACCTTTACCGCTCCCGAGGTCGTTATGGTATATTCCGCAAACGGTATCGGAGATATGTCAAGAACATTCCACGACCTTTACAGAAAGCACCTTATCAGGGGCGAATACAAGAACAAGCGCCGTCCCGTGCTTATCAACAACTGGGAGGCGACCTATTTCGATTTCGACACGGACAAGCTTATCTCCATTGCAAAGGAAGCGTCCAAGCTGGGCATTGAAATGCTGGTTATGGACGACGGCTGGTTCGGTCACAGAAGCAGTGATGATTCATCTCTCGGAGATTGGTTCGTCAACGAAAACAAGCTTAAAGGCGGTTTAAAGTATCTCGTTGACGAGGTAAACAAGCTGGGAATGAAGTTTGGTATCTGGTTTGAACCTGAGATGATCTCTCCCGACAGCGAGCTTTACAAGGCACACCCCGACTGGGCTATTCAGATTCCCGGACGTGTTCCTACTCAGAGCAGGGCGCAGTATGTTCTCGATTATTCCAGAAAAGAGGTCAGGGACCATGTTTACGGAATGTTGAGAAAAATTCTCGACAGTGCCAATATTGAGTATATCAAGTGGGATATGAACCGTCAGCTGACGGAGGTTGGTTCGACTGTTCTGCCCAAGGACAGACAGCGTGAGCTTTGGCACAGATATGTGCTGGGCGTTTACGATTTGCAGAACCGTCTGACTACCGATTATCCGCATATCCTGCTGGAAAACTGTTCGGGCGGCGGTGCCAGATTTGACCCTGCTATGCTGTACTATTCGCCGCAGATCTGGACTTCCGACGACACAGATGCGGTTGAGCGTCTGAAAATTCAGTACGGAACATCTATCTGCTATCCGCCCTCTGCAATGGGTGCGCACGTTTCCGATTGTCCCAACCATACTGTCGGACGAGTTACGCCCTTTGAAACAAGGGGATATGTGGCAATGGTGGGAACCTTCGGCTATGAGCTGGACGTTACCCGTATTCCGCAGGAGGACAGAGATGCTATTCCGGGGCAGATCGATATGTTCAACAAGTTCAATCCTCTTGTAAGAAACGGCGATCAGTACCGTATCGGAAACGTCAACGAGGACAACACCTGGGACGCTTGGATGTTTGTCGCAAAGGACAAGTCCGAGGCAATGCTGACCGTTGTTCAGGTGCTGGCTCGTCCCAATTACAAGAGCAGAAATGTCAAGCTGAAAGGTCTTGACCCCAAGGCAATGTACAGAAATGAGGAAACGGGCGTTGTTCTCAGCGGTGCGGCGCTTATGAACTGCGGTATGAATTTTGAATTCTGGGGAGATTTCAGAGGCAAGGTCGTTCATTTGGTTAGAGTTTGATTCGAATATGTAAAATCGCCCCTAGCTGCCCTATTTTTGGACAGCTAGGGGCGTAATAGTTACAATGTAAGTTTTTATTACAATTAAGGATATGCTGATTAATGGGTGTCCCCCCGCTGAAGGCGGGGGGACACCCACATAAATACGTCACTCAAGCAGCCGAAAGAGTAGAAATGATGATTAAATGAGTTATTCCTTAATAAATTATAAACAAAGCTTATATTGAAATGTACGAAATAATATGCTATAATATTTTTAATAATCGCTGCTTCGGCTCTTATATGCCGAAATTAAGGACCGGTATTTCAATGATGATCAACAGTATTCAAAATATTATAGATAGAGAAATTTCATCGGCGGACGCTCTTGAACTTTTGATAGATCAGGGACATATCAACATTGCTGTTTTTGTTCCTTCGGAAAATTATAAAATAATTTATGCAAGCAGGACATTTCTTTCCGAAGCGGGCATAGCCTTAGGAGAGGTACAAAAATGCCTTGACGACGGCATGCACGGCATTCACCCCGATGATGTTGAAAAGGTCAAGGATTTTCTGCAAAAGGCACTTGAAAGGGAAGTAACCGTTGACATTAGGCGTATTTCCGAAAAAAGCGGAGCCATTATATGGCTGAGATGCAAGGCGTTCCCAGCAGGCTTTGCAGAAAATAAGAACGCTGTGGCTGTAATTATCCGCAACATCACCGCTGATGTTACTATTGAAGAGGATATGCGCTGCCGAAATGAAAGATACAAGATATATGAAATAACTACCCCTGCGGTGCTGTTTGAGTATAATCCTTCGGAGGATAAAATGATATTTTCGTCAGGCAGCGGTAATGGTATCACCCAGACGGTACTTTCCGATTACATGGACAAATTTAAAACCTCGCCGCTTGTTCACCCCGAGGACAGAGATAGGTTTATTGCTGCACTGCTTTCCGCCTGCGATGCTCCCGTGACTGCTACCCTTGAATACCGCAGCATGGTTATAGGCGGAAGCTATACGTGGTGCAGGACATATTATTCCAGCCTGGCAGATGATTCGGGAAAGGTCACTGCCGTGTTCGGACGGATTCAGGATATAGGCACCGAGATCGCCCAGAAGAGAGAGCTTCTCAGGAAGGCAGAGCTTGACCCGCTGACAGGGCTTTACAACAGGGCTTCCTTCGAGAGCCATGTCAGGTCGGCTATGGATAAGGTCAGAGAGCGTGAAAAGCTGTTTTTCGCTGTTGCGGATATAGACGATTTCAAGCTTTTCAACGACCGTTACGGACACAGCACAGGGGACAGGGTGCTGACAACCATTTCTTCACTTATGGAAAAGTACTTTTCGGGAGAGATCACGGGAAGATTCGGCGGGGACGAGTTTATGATGTTCACCGCAGCCACCGACCTGAACAGCGTTCATGAGAAGCTTTTAAAGCTCGCAGATGAAGCGTATATTGAGGTCGACGGTGAGAATATTCGTGTTAATCTCAGTATAGGAGCTTTTATCACTTCCGATAAATCGGTTTCCTATGAACAGCTGTTTGAATCCGCCGATCGGGTAATGTACAAGGCGAAAAACAGCGGCAAGAACACTGTTATTGTTGAAAATCAAGGCTAAAAACATCTCGGTTTCATAGAAATTTTTTCGGATTTCTATTGACAAATTCTTTGCTTTAGTGTATAATATTAATGTTATATTGAGCGTCTGACGGATATTATCCTCCGTCAGACAAATTTTCCGCCGCTGTGGTGAAATCGGCAGACACGAGGGACTTAAAATCCCTTCGCAGAAATGCGGTACCGGTTCAAGTCCGGTCAGCGGCACCAAATTATGGAGTCTGAATAACAAACCGTGTAAATGCCAATAATACCCACAAAGAAATTTGGAG
>JAEDOB010000229.1 GCA_016302225.1 Oscillospiraceae bacterium
TTTAGGGGGAAATGCTATGGAAAATATCGTCAGTTTAAAGGATATTGTAGTCGAATTTGACGGCGAACGTATCCTTGACAAGATATGCCTTGACATAAAGGACAAGGAATTTGTTACACTTCTGGGACCTTCGGGCTGCGGAAAAACTACCACACTCAGGATAATCGGCGGCTTTCTTAACCCCGACAGCGGAACGGTCACCTTTGACGGAAAGGAGATAAACGGTCTGCCGCCTTATAAAAGAAACGTCAACACCGTTTTTCAGAGATATGCGCTTTTTCCGCATCTGAACGTGTATGACAACATTGCCTTCGGTCTGAGGATACAGAAGCTGCCCGAAAAGGAGATCTCAAAGCGTGTGTCGGAAATGCTGAAGCTTGTAAACCTTATGGGCTATGAAAAACGAAGCATTACAAGGCTTTCGGGCGGTCAGCAGCAGCGTGTTGCCATTGCAAGAGCGCTTGTGAATCGTCCCAAGGTACTGCTTCTCGATGAGCCGCTGGGTGCCCTTGACCTGAAGCTCAGAAAGGAAATGCAGATAGAGCTGAAGCGTATGCAGGAGCAGCTGGAGATCACCTTTATTTATGTTACTCACGACCAGGAGGAAGCCCTGACCATGAGCGATACAGTAGTTGTTATGAACGGCGGACGTATTCAGCAGATAGGCTCACCCGTTGATATTTACAACGAGCCTGTCAACGCCTTTGTTGCGGACTTTATCGGCGAAAGCAACATTATAAAGGGGCTTATGATAAGGGACAAGCTTGTTGAGATAAACGGCAAAAGCTTTGAATGTGTGGACGGCGGCTTCGGTGAAAATACTCCCGTTGATGTTGTTATTCGTCCCGAGGATATTACCCTTGTTCCCGAAAATGAAGCCAAGCTCAGCGGTGTTGTTGAATCGGTAATTTTCAAGGGCGTTCACTATGAAATGATAATCGACGCTTACGATTTCAGGTGGATAGTTCATTCCACAAAGGCCGCTGAAAAGGGCAGTGCAGTGGGCATTTCCTTTACTCCCGATGATATCCACATCATGCACAGAATGAAGCAGGATAACAGGGACGAAAGCGAGGGCGCAGAGAATGAAGAGTAAGCTTGTCAGTGCGCCTTATCTTGTATGGATGGTGGTATTCATACTTGTTCCTCTGCTGATGGTGGCGTATTTTGCATTTACAGACAGTGAGGGACATTTCACACTTGATTATGTTTCAAGCGTTGCGCAGTACACTCCCATTTTTATCCGTTCCATATGGCTTGCACTTATTGCAACGGTCATCTGCCTTGTTATAGCATATCCTCTGGCATACATTCTTACGGGAATGAAGAAAAGCACACAGGGTACAATGCTTATGATAGTAATGCTCCCCATGTGGATGAATTTTCTGCTGAGAACATATGCCTGGATGACCCTTCTGGGAAATAACGGACTCATAAATTCTCTGCTGGGGCTTATTGGCATAGGTCCCATAAAGCTCCTTAATACCGAGGGAGCCGTTGTTCTGGGAATGGTATATAACTATCTGCCCTTTATGATACTTCCCATTTATTCGGTAATGGTGAAGATAGACAAAAGTATTCTGGAGGCGGCGTCCGACCTGGGCTGCAACAGCAGGAAAACTATGCTGAAGGTGGTTTTCCCTCTGAGTATGCCGGGAGTTTTTTCGGGAATAACTATGGTTTTTGTTCCTGCCATAAGTACCTTTATTATTTCCCGAATGCTGGGCGGCGGCGGAAATCTGCTTATCGGTGACCTTATAGAAATGCAGTTTCTCGGAAATTCCTATAATATGAATCTTGGTGCGGCAATTTCACTTGTGCTGATGGTTATCGTTCTGCTTATAATGACTATCATGAACCAGTTCGGCGCAGATGATGACGGCGTTGTGCTGATGTAAGGAGGGGGACACAGATGAAAAAGCTTGCTAAAGCATATCTCGGACTTGTGCTCATGTTCTTATATGTACCTATATTTGTTCTTATTGTTTTCTCCTTTAACACCACAAAAAGCCGTTCTGTAATGTCGGGCTTTACCCTTGACTGGTATATCAAGCTGTTTAAAAATGAGATGATAATTTCATCGCTGTTAAACACGCTTATCGTTGCGGTTATAGCTTCAATTGCCGCTACAATTCTGGGAACGGCTGCCGCTGTCGGAATAAATTCCATGAAAAAGCTGCCCCGCACCATTGTACTGAACATTACAAATTTTCCTGTAATAAATCCCGAGATAGTAACAGGCGTTTCGCTTATGCTGCTGTTTGTGTTCTTTGCTGCAAGAATGAATCTGGAATTCGGCTTTGCTACCCTTGTAATTGCACACATAACCTTTGACGTGCCATACGTTATACTGAATGTTATGCCGAAATTCCGACAGATGGATCCATTTCTTTATGAAGCGGCACAGGACCTTGGCTGTGGTCCTGTGAGGGCATTTTTCAAGGTAGTACTTCCCGAGATAATGCCCGGCGTGGTTTCGGGCTTCCTGATGGCTTTCACCTTTTCTCTCGATGATTTCATCATAAGCTATTTTACCTGCGGCTCGGGAATGCAGACGCTTCCCGTGACCATCTACTCCATGACAAGAAGAAAGGTAAGCCCCGAAATAAATGCGCTTTCCACTATCATATTTGTCATTGTAGTTATTGTGCTTGTTATAAAGAATATGATAGAACGCAAAAACACTGCAAAGGAAGGGGAGGTGTTAGGGTGAATATCAGGCTATTAAAGAATATTGCCGCTGCATCGGCTGCTGTGATGATATGCTCTGCGCTGACAGCTTGTTCGGATACCTCCGAGGATATGGAAGAAACCGAGGAGGAAGCGGAGGTACAGACCCTCACCATAGAGGACGAGGATTACTACACCCGTTTCCGTGATGCGGGAATATCCATAAACGTTTATAACTGGGGCGAATACATCTCAGACGGTTCGGACGACGGCACCCTGAATGTCAACGCCGAATTTACCGCACTTACGGGAATAAAGGTAAACTACACAAATTACGCCACCAACGAGGAACTTTACGCTAAGCTGAAGGGCGGCGGAGCAAGCTATGATGTCATAATCCCTTCCGATTATATGATATCCCGAATGATAAAGGAGGGTATGATACAAAAGCTGAATTTTGACAATATCCCCAATTTCAGATATATCACAGACACCTTTGTCGATCCTGCCTATGACCCCGAAAATGAATACACCGTTCCCTACACATGGGGAACTGTGGGTATTATTTACGATACCACCATGATAGACCTTCCTCCCGAGGAGATCGACTGGGACATTCTGTGGAACGAGGATTATTCCGATAACATACTCATGTTTGACAATCCCCGTGACGCATTTGCCATTGCAGAGTTAAAGCTTGGATATTCACTTAATTCCGAGGACAGCAAGGAGCTTGAGGAATGTGCGGAGCTTCTGAAAGAGCAGAAAAAGGTCGTTCAGGCTTATGTAATGGACGAGATATTTGACAAAATGGGTGCAGGTGAAGCTCTTGTAGCACCTTACTATGCGGGAGATGCCATTACTCTTATGGACGAGTTTGAAGACCTGGGCTTCGTTATTCCAAAAAGCGGAACGAACCTGTTTATTGATGCAATGTGCATTCCAACCTGTGCAAAGCAGAAGGAAGC
>JAEDOB010000230.1 GCA_016302225.1 Oscillospiraceae bacterium
CTGCTGTTATCCTATCCCCCGAGGAATACAAGCGGTTGTCGGAGATTGCCGAGGATTATGCTTTGCTGCTCGAAGCAGTCAGGAGAATAAATTCCTCCGAGGGTAAGTCATATGCTGAAAAAGATGTTATGTCAATGCTTGGAATTTCGGAAAAGGATATATCGGATGCGGAGGATATTGACATAGAATGAGTTGGACTATCGAATATCTGCCCGAAGCAGTTAAAGATCTATCTGTTCTTGACGGTTCCGTAAAGGCACCTGTTTTAAAAGCTATAAGAAAAGTTTCGGAAAATCCGCTACCCGATTCAGAAGGCGGCTATGGGAAACCGTTGGGAAATCATTCGTCCTCCGAATTGGCTGGTTTTATGAAGATAAAACTGAAAAAAGCGGGGCTTCGCATTGTTTATAAGCTTGAACGAACAGATACAATAATGAAAATTGTTATTATCTCCGCAAGGGTTGATGAGCAAGTTTATATTGATGCTGAAAAAAGAATTAGAAAATATGATCTATAAAACAACTCCCGCCGAGAATTTTTTGACCTCTCGGTGGGAGCATTGTTTTTAAGGAATTACTTGATTATTGTGTGTTCCCCGCTTTCGGTGTGGGAACACACACGGTTGGTATTTCTTAAAGATCCTGAATATCTGCCGCAGTAATATCATTTTCGATATTATCCCTTGCAAGGTCATTGTCAATAACGGGGTAAACCTTGGAAATGGGACGCTCGGTGTGGTAAACCTTTTGCGCAGGCGGCTTTGTTCCCGAAATAATGGGGTTTGCCTTTGCCTTGCCGTGCTTGGCTTTGCCCTGTATTTCGGGGACAGCCGCCGCTTCGTTCCACGGCTTGACATAGGTGTGTTCGGGACGCTTCATTCCTTGTTTGGACATTTTTATCACCTCGGAGATAGTTTACCCGTTCTCCGAAAAAATATCGGGAATTTCCGCATGGTATTCGCTGTTCATAAATACAATATTTACCCTGTCGCCCTGTCTGTCGGCGGTGAAAACGGTGATAGGTTCACGGTTCATCAGATTGTAGCTGTTTTTCCATGCGGTGATTATCCCGAAAAACAGGACGGTCAGCAGGACGATATATTCAAATATGAGAAATATTGTCCGTCTGCGCCGCTGTGCTTTCGGCATTTCAACGTGAAAAAATGCTCTTAAACGGTTCATTTTCATTCCTCCCTTGCCATTGCCGCCAACGCTTTTCCGATAAGCTCTCCGCTGTACAGCGCTTCATCAAGGCTGTTCCCGTGACTGCCCACCTCAATAAGCAGAGAACCCGTGGTCAGGTCCTGATTATATCGCCTGTAATCGAACAGCACGGGGCGTGTAAGTGTGGGTGCAGTTTGCTCCAAAGCCTGCTGAAAATCGGCGGCAAATCCCAGATTTTTCATAAAATTCGGCATATCCATAGTTCCGTCATCGGCACCGCAGATTATCATGACCTGTGCGGCGGTCTTTCCGTCAATATCCGCAACGGGGGCAAGGCGGACGCCGTCTGCGGTTTCCATGGCGTCACGGTGAACGTCCAGCACTATTTGTATGTCGGGATATTCCTCCAAAGCCGCCTTGACCGTTTCCGCACTCCGCTCATAAGAACCGTTATAGGACGGATAATCGTGGAGGGTCACATCGTGATAAACGCCGATGCCCGCTTTTTCCAGCTCTGCGGCTATCCTGTCGCCCACGGCTGCCATATTTGCGGAAAGCTCCGTTGTTCGGCAGGAACGTTCGCTGTCGTAGCTGTCGGAGGGGGTCGGCTCGTAGCATTCGGTGGTGTGGGTGTGCATTATCATTACACGGACCTTTCCGTCGGCTTTCAGGGTGAAATCTGCGCCGTTTTCGACAGCAGACAGCACTTCATCGCCCGAAACATCGGTGATATTCCGTATCTGCCCGCCTTTCGGAAGGGATATGTAATCATCTCCGAAACATTCGCCGTAATGCTTTCGCTCGATAATTCCGCTGCCGTTTTCGGGAATGTCGGGGGATTCGGGGACGGGTTCTTCGCTGTGCACCTCGGCTTCTTCATTTGCGGAGGACGGTCGGGTGACATTTCCGTAGGATATGGGCATAAAGTCGGAAATTTGGGCGGTTTCAGAGGGCTTTTCGGGAACTGTAACTGCCGCCGTTTCCCTGTCAGCCCCCGCTACAAGCATTGCCGCCGTGACCGCACATTCCTCTGCGGATGGCAGCGGGAGGACTGCAAACGCCGCTGCCGAGGCTATTCCTGCGGCGGCAAAGGTCAGCATACCGGTTATCCTTCGTCTTTGAAATCTTCGCATAATATGTACTTCCTTTCCTGTTGAATGTGAAAAGCAGAAAGATTTGTAGGGGCGGGGTTTCCCCGCCCGCAGACTTCAAACGTTCTATCGGTAACTGCGGGACGGGAAACCCGTCCCCTACAATTAGGTTCTTTATGTGAAAAATCTCTCTGATATATTATAGTACAAGCCCTTTCAAAATATTCATATTGTCCGACAAAACTTAACATTCAACACTCAACACTCATAACTCAACATTTCTCGCAACCGGTGGTTGCAAAAAAAATTTTTTCGTGTGCAACCGGGGGTTGGTTGATTTTTCCTTTGATATGTGTTATGATATTATCAACGAAAGGTGGTACGCAAAATGAACGAAACTATCGCCGAAAGGCTGTTTTTACTTAGAAAGCAAAAGGGACTGTCCCAGGAGGAGCTTGCGGATATGACTGAGGTTTCCCGTCAGGCAGTGTCGAAATGGGAGAGGGGAGAAGCTGTCCCCGATATTGATAAGCTGGTGAAGCTGTCGCAGATATACGGCGTTTCCATTGACAGTATTGTAAAGGGGGATGCCGAGGAGGAAGATTTTTTTCGTCCCCTTACGGAGGAAGCGGAGAACAGCGAGCCGTTGCCCGAAATAAAAGAAAATCCCCCCGAAATGTCCGAAAATGCCCCGAAAAACGAGTTTGAGGAAATGGGCAGGGATATGCAGACGGCTTTCACCGAAATGGGCAAGGATATTCAGAAAACCTTCACTCAGTTCGGTTCGGATATGAAAAAGACATTTACGGGAAATTACGCCGAGCCGACTCAGGCACCTAACATGGAAATACGCACCGCCGAGCCTGCGCCCGATGCTCAGATAGCGGGTCTGGGCTTCAACAGCATTGCCGACGGGGACGAGCCTTTTCATAACATAAACTGGAAAATGCTCTACACATTCCCCATATATGCGGTGGCTATCGGGCTGATGTTTTTGTTTGGTATGTTTTTCGGCTGTTGGGATTGGAGCTGGCTTTTTGTGCTTGCTATCCCGCTGTACTATACGACTGTTTCGGCAATGCAGAAGAGAAATCCTGCTATATTCTGCTATCCCGTCCTGATGGTCATAATGCAGATGATAGGCGGTTTCTGGTTCAATATGTGGGCGACAAGCTGGATATGGTATCTGACTATCCCGTTTTATTACACAGCGGTCGTGCCGTATATTAAAAAGCATGTTAAGTATTTTCGGGATAAGTGATTTTTGTGTGTGCCTCTCTGCAATGGTCGGGAGGTACACTTTTTTTGATTAATCAGTATTTCCTTAGATGATAAATAGGTGAAATCTATTGACAAAAGGCAA
>JAEDOB010000231.1 GCA_016302225.1 Oscillospiraceae bacterium
TTTTAGCGGAATGAGAAAGATTACTCATCAATGGAAAATAGTTAATAATCTGTTAGATTGGCTGTTAATTGAAAGCTAGTGAAATGAGGAAATTTTTAATTTGATGTTTTTGTCTACAAGATGATGAAAGATTAGTATTAAGTGTTGAGTGTTGAATTAAAAGCAGCATATCTTATGGGTGTTCCCCAAAATCCGAGAAACACCCATCGCTTTTTTAATCATCAACATCTTCCGCAGCGGGGTTAGCAACGGGGATAAGCGTGCCGCCCACCATTTCAATGGAATACTGCGAATAAGCCTGATACTGCTCCTCCGTCAAAGGATATGTCTTTCCGCTGTTCTGACTTGTCAAGGAACGTCCGCAGACCGTATATGCAAAGCTGCAATTATCCCCACGGAACCCGAAAACAAAGGCAGTACCGTTCCAGTTAAGCGGGATATAAAGCTCGGGGTCCTTTGCATATTCATCGGGAGATATGGGATTTTCCATAGGCTCGGTATTTTCCAGAATATCCGCCGTCATATCAAGCAGCTCACGGGGAAATGCGCCTATCTCGGCATGGTCGGAATTTATCTCGCTGAGCGGTGCTTTTTCGCCCTTTCCCGCAAGAATGTAGAAATAATTGTCCGCATATCCGCCGATAACATCGTTTGCGGCAATAAATTCCCGCAGCAGCTGTCCTTCGCTCAAAGCACCCTGCCCCGCATCAGCGGTTTCGACCTTATCCTCGGCAGTATCAGGGGCAGTTTCGGGCGAAACGGGAGCCATAGACGGAGCGACCCCCTCAGTCGGCTCCTCAATAACAACGGCATCGGCGTCATCATCGTGGTCATCTTCCACCGAGTCGTCCTCAAAAACTCTGTCCTCCCCTTCTTCAACTCCACCGGCTTCAACAGCCACCTCCGCATCTTCCGCCACGACCTCTTCTATAATATCGTCCGAATCGGTCACAGAAGCATCCACATTAGTTTCGGGAGCGCTCACAGAATCCGATGTATCCGCCGATCCTGCGGTAATACCGTCCTCGGAAGGCAGGTCGATCAGCACACCCGCCGAGAATGAGATAACAGCCACCGCCGCAATAAGCGCACCGTATTTTATATATGTGGGGAACCGCCGCTTTTCATTTTCAAGCGGATAAATTCGAGGATTTTTCTCAGTCGGCTCGGAAACCTTTCCGTCCCTGACCTCCTGCATAAGCTGGGCTGTCCTTGCCTGAAAGCTGTCGGAGATCTTAATTTTGTTCATAGCTTTTCTGTAATCCTGCTTATTCATCGTCAAAATCCTCCTCCAGTTTTTTTCTCAGAAGCTCTCTGCCTCTTGCCAGCCATGTGCCGACTGTTGCGCTTTTTTTCTTCATAATGGACGCTATCTCGTTAATGGTGTAGCCGTCGTAATAATGAAGATGGATAGCCGTCCTGTACTTTTCGGGCAGGGACAAAACAGCCTCCAGCAGTGCCGATGAACCGTCGTCGTCCTCTGCGGGAATGTCCTCCTCCAGCGGGACTGTCCGCTGCACCCAGCCCGATTTCAGGTAGTTTTTCGATTTGTTTATGGTCGTGCGGATAAGCCATGCCTTCTCATGCTCGTCCGATTCAAAGGGCTGCTTCTGCCGCAGGAGCGCAACAAACACGTCCTGCGCAATGTCCTCCGCATCGCAGATATTTTTCACATATGTATAACTCAGCCTGACCAGCGTCTGCGTGTAACGGCTGAGAATATTGTTGATATATTCGTCGGTACCGAATTCGTACAAATTGTAGTCCCCCGTTCGCAATCGGCAAGGGCGTCCCCCGCCAATTCGTTCTTTCAGCTTTTTGAGTGACGTTTTTTATCGTTCTGTATATAAAACACTTTAAACCGCCGATTTTTTTCACTCACAAAATATTTTACACGATTTCAACAAATATAGCAACAGATTTAAGGAAATTGTAATGATTTTGACGAAGATAATTAGGAACATACACATATAGCAATACTTAAAATATCCTAACACACTTGTAGGGGACGGGTTTCCCGTCCCGCATTGACCCATAAAACACACAGTAAGGTTATTTTCGTGTACAGCTATAAATACGCCATTAAAGAAACAGCAAAAAACCGGAGCTGTAAAAAGCTCCGGCAAACAGAATATTATCGGTCAAGAGCAGCCTTCAAAAGCTCTGCAAGCTTCTCTGCGTCCTCGGCTGAAAGGGTGATGCCCTTCCCCATCTTTTCATGGTCGGGCGACCACTCTCTGATGTCGTACTTAGCCGCAGCGCCGTTCCAGGAAACCAAATTCAGTTCCTTCTGCCAGCCCTTGGGAGATACCGAGATAACACCCAGCTCCTCCTTGATCTCAAACTTTATATCTGCCATTTTTACACACCTCCGTGATTTAAGTATTAAGCAACTACTGATTAAATCGACAATTTTATTTTCCTTGTTACCTGAGTTTCATATCCAGGTGGGTGTTCCCCCGCCTTCGGCGGGGGAACACCCATTAATCAGTATTTCTTTAATTATATCATATTTTCGGCGGATATTAAATGGCTGAGAGGAAACAATTTTTACAAATTTACATCGGCTTTTTTGGCGATATAGTCAACAGCGGCTCATACCCCTTCTTCAGCTCCCTGGCAATACTGTTGATACTGTCCTCCCCGCCCTTCAAAGCAACGGAGCGTTCCAAACCGTACTCATCGCAGATATGCTCCAGCATTTTCCGCTTGGACGCATTTTTATTGTAAATCTTGATGTACGCAAACCCCTTGTAATCATCGGAAGGATAGGTTATCATTTTAAGCTGCTCTCCGAAACGCTCCGAAAGCTTCCTGTGAAGAACGGCTATATTATCCGCCTTGTCGACTATCATAATGTAGATAGTCCTGTCCCCGTCGGAGGGTCGGCGGTTCACATAGCATCGGTAGGGCGAACGTTTCAGCGATTGATAAATAGCCTTTTCCGCATCATTTTTCAGCTCGTCGTAATATATGATAAGATTGTCATCGCACAAAGCGTTTGTGAACATATTCATACCCTCTGCGGACACCATGCTGCGTATCTCCTCGCAGGCTTCGGGGGAAATTATATACGCCCGCAGATAGCTGTTGTTTCTCATATCGTAAAGTGCCGCACCGTTCATAACGATAACGGGCAGCTTCATTTTCACGTCGGACAGTATCTCCATAATGGCTGCGGGAGTACGCATTGTGGCAAGGGTGAAGCTTGCCCCGTCTGCCAGCATTCGGTTTATCTCCACCTTTGAATAGGGCGACAGACGCTCGTTCACGGGGGACAGCATATCATCCAGCTCGGCGGCAAACAGCACATTTTTCACCCGACCTCTCGGCATACGTGCGGAGTTCACCGCAATTCCCGCCGCCATTCCCACAAAGGTGTCTATGACCCTGTTCAGCACAAAAAGCCACGGGTTGCTGTCGGTCATATGTATAACGGTTATGGACAGATAAACAACGCAGGAAAAATAGCTTGCGTTCTTTTTGTCCAGCACAACTGTGGTGTAAATGACGGGGATTATCATCAGCGCAATAAACGCATATCCCCACATAGTGTCATACATGGGGACTGCGTATATCTCAAAAACAATGGTAATAAGCCCGTACAGCG
>JAEDOB010000232.1 GCA_016302225.1 Oscillospiraceae bacterium
ATAAAAAAGCCTTGCAAGGAAATCTTGCAAGGCATTAATGGTGGAGGAGGATGGATTCGGACCATCGAAGCTGAAAAGCAACAGATTTACAGTCTGCCCCCTTTGGCCACTCGGGAACTCCTCCCTAAGGTCGCTGCCGAATACGACAGGCGATATTTAAAAAACGGCAAACAGCGGAAGTACCACTGTTTTCCCGTTTATTATGGAGCTGGTGGACGGACTCGAACCCCCGACCTGCTGATTACAAATCAGCTGCTCTACCAACTGAGCTACACCAGCTTAGAACTGCTGCAATATTCCGTATTTAACGGCTCGTGTTATGCAACGATAATCATTATATCACATTCATTTGCATTTGTCAAGCCTTTTTTCAAATTTTTTTGAGTTTTTTTGAGAATTTTGAATTTCGGCTCACTCACAGCTTTTTTATTATACGTGTTTTCGCCCCGAATGTCAATAGTTTTTTTGAAGATTGTAGAAATTTACAGCCATGAATACCGTATTTTCCCGCTTTTTGATGATTTTGCTGATTGAAGCCGATAAATTTGTATCGGTAACCTATTTATAAATGTAGGGGCGGGGTTTCCCCGCCCGCAGGTTACAAAGGTTTTTTCGGTAACTTGCGGGACGGGAAACCCGTCCCCTACAAGCAATTATTTTTACGGATTGCCAAAGAAGGGGGTGCAAAAAGCATTTGCCGCCGTGCTTATTCAGAAAGCAGTTTTTCCGCCGAAGCCAGCTTTACGCACAGGCAGAACAGGTCAATAGCCATCTGCAGCTCCTCAATGGGAGGATAGGAAGGCGCAATTCTGATATTTCTGTCCTCGGGGTCCTTCTTGTAAGGATATGTTGCGCCTGCACCGGTCAGCACAACGCCTGCCTCCTTGCACAGCTCAACAACTCTCTTAGCGCAGCCGGGCAGAGTGTTTACGGAGATGAAGTAACCGCCGTTAGGCTTTACCCAGTCAAGAATGCCCAGATCGCCGACTTCCTTTTCAAGAGTATCGAGAACAGCCGCAAACTTGGGAGCAAGCAGTGCCTTATGCTTCTCCATATGCGCCTTGATACCGTCCAGGTTCTTGAAGAAACGAACGTGACGGAGCATATTTACCTTATCATAGCTGATAGCCTGGAAGTTGAGGATCTTCAGAGTTGCCTGAATATTCTCCTCGGACGCCGCCATTACGGCAACACCCGCTCCGGGGAAGGTTATCTTGGAAGTAGATGCAAACATATACACCATATTTTCCTTGCCCGTCTTTTTCAGCTCGTCCATAAGGTTCAGGAGAGTGTCGGGCTTATCGGTCAGGTGATGAACGCAGTAAGCGTTATCCCAGAAAATTCTGAAATCCTTAGCCTTGGGGGACAGGTTTGCGAATCTCCTTACGGTTTCATCGGAATATGTGATACCGTCGGGGTTGGAGTACATAGGAACGCACCAGATACCCTTTATAGACTCGTCCTCGGAAACCAGCTTTTCAACAATGTCCATATCGGGGCCCGTCTTTGTCATAGGAACATTTACAAGCTCAATGCCAAATGTTTCGGTAACGGAGAAATGTCTGTCATATCCGGGAACGGGGCAGAGGAATTTCACCTTCTCGCACTTGCACCAGGGCTTTTCGCCGCCGGGAACGCCAAAGTTCCACGCCCTCTGAACAGCGTCAAACATCAGAGTAAGACTGGAGCTTCCGCCCACGATAATCTCCTCGGGCTTAACACCCAGCATTTCCGCAAACAGCTTCTTTGCCTCGGGAATGCCCGAAAGAACGCCGTAGTTACGCACGTCCATACCGTTTTCCGACTTGAAATCGGCACCCTCTCTGAGAATGTCCAGCATAGGCATGGACAGCTCCAGCTGGTCTGCTCCGGGCTTACCTCTGGACATATCAAGCTTGAGGTTCTTTGCCTTTGCCTCGGCATATTTCTTTTCGCAGTCCGCCTTAAATGCGGCGAGCTGCTCCTTGTTCATTTCGCTAAGCAGCATAAAAGATCTTTCCTTTCACACAATTATCTTTCAAATTCGGCATTATTGCCTTTTCTCCCGTATCTATTCTATTACAAACAGATGGATTTTGCAAGTGAAAATAAAAACCTTGCAAAATTATTTTCGATTTGGACACAAATTTCAATTCTTTTCAGTCTTGCCGAGCCTTGTTGACCAAACCATACCCAGCATCAGCCAGAAAAAGGGTGCCGTGGTAATAGAGGACGCATTAAAGCAGCTTTGTATAATATATCCCACAACAGCCGTCATCATGCAGGGAATGTACCACTTAGTCTTATCCCCGAAAAACAGCTTCATCTTTTTGCAGAGAACCACAATAGTTGAAATTATCAGCGTTACATACGCCGCAAGGGAGATATAACCCCTTGTAGCCGCAATATACAAAAATTCGTTATAGCACTTATCGTTAATATTAGCCCCCTGACCTCTTGCAAGCGCAAGGCAGTCGGGACCCACACCCATAACAGGCGATGCGTTTGCCGTTTCAACAGCATATCCCCACTGTTCCTTCCAGAAATCCACCGTGTAGGGGATATTACCCTTTCCTCGGTCGGTCAGGGACATGGTATTGGAGATAAACAGTCGATAGAAGCTGTCATAGAATGCGATCGGTCTGTCCCTGAAATAAAAGCCCTGAGTAAACAGCACGATAACAAAGGTAACTATCAGCGCAGCAACCATTGCACCCGCCCTTTTCAGAGATGTATTTAAAAGCTTTCCGTCAAACCTCACACCGCCGAATTTTGCGGAATTCACCGCTTCAATGATGATAACCGTCAAAATGACCGCCGCTTCGCCTATAAGCGGAACGACCGAACCCGTGAACATTCCCGTCAGGAAGATGAACAGAGCGGCGGCGGCATACAGCTTTGCACGCCTTTTCGATGCGGAATATACCGCACCAACGATTGCGACTGCGCCCGTCAGCGTAGTTATTGCACCATAGAAAATAGGGCTGCCCGTCAGTCCGCTTGACAGAAAGACGTTTTCATATGCAATAGTAGGCAGATTTCTGTAATCGGAGGTGTTGAAATCAAGGGGCAGATGCTGGAGAAGCGCCACAAACGCTTCCACCGTGCCCGCACCCACCAGCAGGTCAAAGAGCCTTTCCACGGTGGATTCCTTGGAAACAGCCGTTGCCAGCAGGAAAATTCCCAGATAGGAGAGTATGGAAAGCAGTCCCTCATATCGTCCCAGATTTCCCAGAAGAGCCACCTTTATATAGTCCGCAGACCGTGAAAGAGTGCCGTAATAGGAAATGACCGCCGTCAGGGCAAGGGCAATTATGAGAAGGTAGGACTTGCTGTCCTTGAAACGCATATCCTGTTTCAGCATAACGATAAGGAAAAAGAGTATGCAGGTGAAGCCCGTAGCGTAAAGGATAGCGGCGGAGAAATAGTTTATCTTCGCCAGCAGCGTCAGCACCGCAGCACCTATGAGCGGGATTATTATGCAGCAGGCAAGCACTCCGTGGATCCACTTCTGCAAGGTTTCCGACTTCATATTCAGAATGAAATTTGAACGCTCGGTAGTTCCGAAAATGGTCTTTGGCATAGTGATTCAACCTTTCAAAAAATCCCCGCTGC
>JAEDOB010000233.1 GCA_016302225.1 Oscillospiraceae bacterium
TCGGACACAACAACAGAGCTTTCCACACAAAGAACACCGACCCTGCACGAACCAACAATAATATAGTATTTGTTCGTGAACCTATCGGAGAAGCGTATAATAAGCTGTTTTCCGCTGCCGTTGAGCGTTACAATGCAAAGCAGAAGCGGAGTGACAGGAAAATCAAGACCGACTACTTTGAATATCAGTTCGGACAGCCTGTTACCGAAACAAAGCTGACATCACCCGACAAACGCAAGAGCTTCTATGAGTGCCTTATCCAGCTCGGAACAATGGAAGATACGGGCGTTGGAACAGCTGACGGAGAGATTGCTGTTGCCTGTCTGTGCGAGTATATGAAAGGATTCTCTGAACGAAATCCCAACCTTTACGTTTTCAATGCGGTCATTCATCTTGACGAGAAAACGCCCCATCTGCACATAGACTACATTCCTGTGGGACATTACAAGCGTGGTGTTGATACCCAGAACGGCATTGCCCAGGCTTTGAAAGAAATGGGCTACGGCAGCGGAAAGAACGCTATTGCAAGGTGGCGGCAGTCGGAATATCTTGTATTCCGTAAAATCTGCGAAGAACACGGATTTATCATATCCGAGCCGAAGAAGTCCAGGGGCGTAAGTTTTGCTGTGGAGGAATACAAGGAGATACAGCACGAAAAGGAGCGTCTTTCGGCAGAATTACAGCCTTTGAGAGAAATGGAGCTTGTTGCAGAGGAAACCGTTGTTATCGGAAAGAAACAGCTTCTCTCACATAATATATCGGTATCTCCCGAAGAATTTGAACAGATCGAAACACAGAAGAAAGCTGTTGCTGTTCAGATAATCGAAAACAAGCGGGAGCGTAAAAGCATTGAATATCGTATGCAGGCACTTGAAAAGCGTGAAGCGGAAATTGCCGTTAAGGAAGAAGAAAGCCTGTCCCGTTTGGCTGACCGCAGCTCGGATCTTGACAAACGTGAGGAAAAAATCAGATCTTCCGAAAAACGTGTCAGCGAAGCAGCAAATGCTGTTGAAATTGAAAAGATGAAGCTGCAGGAGCTTGAAGCTAAGGCTGAGAAAAAGCTGAAAGCTGCCGAAAATGAATACAATGAACAGCTTGAGCTTAATAAGAGGTATTCGGAATTGGAGCGTGAGATTCGTAAAGTCAAGGAGGAACGAGATACGAAAACATCGGAGATACTGTATATACGTCAGGCACTTGGCATTCCGTTCAAAGATGATAAAACCGATGCGGAAGAAAAAATCAAAAGTATTCTGAAAGAAAATCACGATATTGATCAGCTTGTAAGTGATGAGCTTCGCCTGCCTTGGTCACAGATGAAGGACAAGACTCCGATTGAAATGGTTCAAATTTTCATAGACAGAACTAAAAACCGCATTGCCGAAGCTGACAAGGAAATATCCGAAAGCAGGTCGATCATTGACAAGCTCACCGAACAGCTTTCCTTTATAAAGCAGTCATTTGTAAAGGCGGTACTCGCTCTGAACGCCCTTGTATATTCAGATCAGTATAACCGAGGACTTACGGGGATAAGCAAGGCACTTGCAACAGGTATCAGCCTGTTTACGGATAATATTTTCCGAAAGCTCGGTGAGTTTGATTCCATCGACAAAAGTGCTATTGACAGCGAGATAAGAGAAAATATGAGTCATTTCATAGAACCCGAAAGAACAAGAACAAACCGTATAGAAAGATAAGGAGAATTTACTATGGAGAACAAAAGAGAAATTATGGCACAGATCGTTGCACTTTTATCACAGCTCATTGAAAATGAGAGTGATACACAGAAGGATAAACCTCCCGAACGCCCTGCCGAGCCTGTGGAAATGCTGACAATAAAGGAATGCACACAGGCTGTCAGCGGACTTTCGGAACACACCGTCCGTCAGCTTGTGGCACAGCATAAGATTCCGTACATAAGGACAGGTCAGGGAAAGCGTGGGAAGATACTTATCAGCAAGGCTGCATTGCTTGAATACTTGGGAGGTGCTGCCTGATGCGTGAATCTCCTGCGTGGCTTGATGAAAAGGGAAAGATAAACGAGCCGTTATTCTGCAAGGAGTTTTCAGATAATTACCCGATTATCTTTTCCGAAAACAGATTTTACGATTATAACGGAGAGGTCAGCGAGGACATTATATCTCACAAAATATCGGAGATAGTAATGCCTTACGTTACAAACAACGTTGCTGCCGTTGTGAAACGCCTTACGGAAGCGTTGAAGCTCTGCTGCTTCTCCCAGCCGATAATTCCGAAAGAGGACGAGATTCATCTGCTTAATGGTATTCTGAAAACAGACGGTACTTGGCTGGAGGAAATACGATTCTGCACAAATCGTCTGAATGTAAATTACGATCCGGACATATGGAACGGAGTATATTATCCCGAAGAATTTATGTTATTTCTTTCGGATATGCTTGATATGGAGGACATAACCACATTGCAGGAATATCTCGGCTATTGCCTTATTCCGTCCACCAAGGGACAGGCAATGCTGTTCATCATCGGAAACGGCGGTGAGGGCAAGAGCCGTATCGGGATAGTATTGCAGGAGATTTTTAAGTCTGCTATGATAACGGGAAATTTTCAGCGTATCGAAACGGACAAGTTTTTTCGATACAATCTGCAAAACAAGCTGCTTATGCTTGATGATGATATGCAGATGAACGCCTTTTCCTCGACAGGCTACATAAAAAATCTCATTACTGCGGAGATACCCGTTGATGTTGAAGCAAAGGGACAGCAGTCACAGCAGGCAATGCTGTACTCCCGTTTCCTTTGCTTCGGCAACGGCTCTCCAAAGGCGTTATATGACAAATCGGACGGATTTGCAAGGCGTATGATAATTCTCACAACAAAGCCTGTTCCCGAAAACAGGAAGAATGACCCGTTTCTTGCCGACAAATTCATAGCTGAGAAGGAGAAGATTTTCTGTTGGATGTTTGACGGACTGCGGCGGCTTATTCGGAATAATTTCAGATTTACTATCTCCGAAAAAACAAAGCGGAACATATCCGAAATTATGTCCGATAACTGCAACATTCCCGAATTTTTGGAGGACAGGAGCTATATTTCCTTCGGCAGCGGATATTCCGAAAGCACCCAGGCTCTCTATTCCGCTTATGTGGATTGGTGTCACAAAAATCTGATGAACATACTCAATCAGAACACTTTCAGCACCTGGCTTCGGAGCAATTCATCAAAGTGGGGTATGACCCCGACAAATCACATTTCCGTTGACAACAGAGAGGTCAGAGGGTACAAGGGCGTGAAAACGCATTTCCGCTCTATTATATTATAAGGTAAAGTTCAAAAATGCTGTCCGGGACGTCCGAGATGTCCAAAGACATAGTCTTGGACGTTTCTTCGGACAGCATAAACTACGCATTTAAGCCGTTCGGACAGAGGGACAGCAGATTTTCACTTTTTTCTATATTTCTTTTTCGGCTGTCCTGTGAGTGTCCGAATATATCGACATATTTTCTGCAAATGGCCTTGACTACAGTATTGTAAGGCGCTATAATGATGAAGTAGAAGTATGTCATAAGCCTGAATAATAGGAGGTATTCAGATTATGGCAAC
>JAEDOB010000234.1 GCA_016302225.1 Oscillospiraceae bacterium
TTGACCTGTACAAAAATGCGGGCTTTGACGAAAAATCCGCAGCCGCCTGGACGTCAGTGACCCTTGTGCTTGCAAGTGCCATACTAACGGGTCTGGGACTGTACGAAAAAATCGCAAAGCACGGCGGTGCGGGAACTCTCGTGCCTATCACGGGCTTTGCAAATGCCGTGGTGTCCCCCGCTCTGGAATTCAAATCGGAAGGCTTTGTTCTGGGACTTGGCGCAAAAATTTTCGCAATTTCGGGACCTGTTATCCTCTACGGCTGTGCGGCTTCGGTCATCTACGGTATTATTCTTTACTTTTTCAAGTGAGAAAATGCAAAAAATCGGCTTGGACGGAAAATTTCCGTTCAAGCCGACGTTATTATGAAAATACCGAATTATCCATTATTTGGGCATTTATTGGAAAGACACTATCAGCGGTTACTTATACCTCGCAAACCGTAAGCGCAACTACCGTTAAATTATCCGAGCTGCCGTTTTTCAGCGCCGTATCTATCAGCTGGGACAGCCTTTTGGTCAGCTTGACGGGACGGGAAAGCACCGTTTCAAACTCATTTGCCGACAGATAATCGGAAAGCCCGTCCGAACAGATAATGATAAGGTCACCGTCTTTTATGCCGCCCTCAATGGGGGTAACATCTATCTTAGGGTCGTCGCTGAGATTACCCATTACGGGAAAAATAATGTTTCGCTGTGCATGAAACCGCTTTTCCTCACGGGTGATCTTCCCCTGCTCATACAGCAGCTGCACCAGCGACTGGTCGGTGGAAAGCTGAGTGATGGTGTCCCCCCGAAAGCGGTAAAGCCGTGAATCTCCGACATTTATGATGTAGGCATTCTTCTTGTCGTCCACCGCAAGTGCGCAGAGAGTAGTCTGCATATTTACGGAACGGTCATGATTAACGCCGTATCGCCTGAGATTTCTGTGAATGTTCTTTACCTTCTTTTTAAGCTCCTCGGGCTTGGTAAATTTTACCGAAGCCAACTGTTCAAGACAAAGATGGGACGCTATCTCGCCCGAAGCCTCCCCGCCGACTCCATCAGCCACAGCCACGATGAACGGGGCTTTTATATTGCTTTCGAGAGATGCCTGCGAAAGCACCAGTTTGTTGATAAGAAAAGCGTCCTCGTTATGATCTCTCACGCTCCCCGTATCGGTAATGCCGCAGCAATAGTACATACAAAAACCTGCCTTAGAGAGTTTTATTGCCGAAAAAGCCTATTTCTCCCAAAAAATCGGTAGTTATTATTATACACCCATACAAGCCTAAAAGCAATGACACTTTTCTTAATTTTACATAACTATTTTTTTGTATAATATATAGCAATCCATAAAAATAACGTTATTGCAGGGGACGCATCCCGTCCCGCAGTTACCGAAAGAACTTTTGAAATCTGCGGGCGGGGAAACCCCGCCCCTACAAAACCTGTTGGGATATTTCTATGTACCGCTAAAATAAACGACAAAAATTATTTTACTTTGAGCATAATTTGAGTTAGGTATATATATTTCTACCTGCCTTCGGCGGGTAGAAATATATACGACGTTTACTAAAGAAAGATTTTTTAGCAAATTCCATAAATCAGAGATAATATTTGTGTAAGATGACTAAAATTATTTTAATTTCTCCGAAATAGTTGACAAAGTTTCTCAAATACAGTAAAATATAGATAGGAATATTTTGGGCTTTCCCAAGGCTAAATTATCTTCTGCTTATTTGAGCAGTTCACGGAGGAATTATTATGGCAGACGTTAAATTGCTTGATCTTATAGACAGAGAAACTCTCCAGTCCATTCAGGACGGTTTCTCCAATGCCACAGGTATGGCTGCGCTCACTGTTGACCTGGACGGTCCGGTTACCAACCTCAGCAACCCCACAGATTTCTGCATGAAGCTGACCAGAGGTTCAAAGCTCGGATTTGAACGCTGCAATCAGTGCGATAAATCAGGCGGCGAAAAGGCTCTCAGAGAAGGAAAAGCAACCGCATACTACTGTCACGGCGGTTTGGTTGACTTTGCCGCTCCCATTGTATTAAACGGCAAGCAGATAGGCTCCTTTATAGGCGGACAGGTTCTCCCCGAGGCTCCCGATGAGGAGAAATTCAGAAAGATCGCCGCTGAACTGGGGATCGATCCCAACGAATATGTTGCAGCTGTTAAAAAGGTCAAGATCATGCCCAAAAAGCAGATCGACGCCTGCGCAGACTTCCTTTACATAATCGCAGACGTTATCTCAAAGATAGGCTATTCAAATTACATAGCAAAGACCACCAACAGCGACCTGATGAACAATGCCGCAAAGCTTTCGGACAGCATCGTTGCCGCCGAAAGGCTTACCGATGAATGTATGAGAAGCTTCGGAACGCTCAGTTCACGTTTCTCCGAGCTGAATGAAACCGCAAAGAGCTCTGTTTCCATTGTCAAGGACACATCGGATACCGTTAAAAATATCCAGAACATCGCAATGAACACCCGTATCCTCGGATTTAATGCGTCCATTGAGGCTTCCAGAGCAAAGGAAAGCGGCAAGGGCTTCGGCGTTATCGCACAGGAGGTAAGAAACCTGGCAGATGTCAGCAAAGCGTCCGCAGATAAGATAGAGGACACTATCAAAACTATCCTCGATTTCACTTCCGACATAAACAACAGCATTTCCGAGCTTGAAGAAATGATAGCAAAGAATGAGAGCAATCTCAATGAAATCAAGAAATTCCTCGCAGAGCTTCGCGGCAATGCGTCGAATTAAATCAGCAAGGAGGTAAGCTTTTATGGTTGAAGCAATTGCTCAGATGTCAATGGGCATGCACCAGGCTCAGCTTTCCCAGAGCGTTGCCGTCGCAATGACGGACAAAATTCTGGATATGCAGGGCAGCGCAGCAATGCAGCTTCTTGACAGTATGGCAGAAGCGACCTCTCAAATTCAGACATTCCCCGGTGACGTGGGATATATGTTTGATGCAAGAGCTTGAATCCGCAGCAAAAAAGCCGTCGGCTGACGTGAAAGCGTCGCTCGGCGGCTTTTGTTATTCCTTTATAAATTCAATTGATTCAATAACCTTGTTAAAGCTGTCGTTATATTTGTCGAAATCCTGCTCCAGAGAACCCAGCGTCAAAATGTATGCGCAGGTTTCCGTTTCAACATAGACAGATCTGTACTTTGCGGCATTTGCCCTGTCCTCGGGATCACGAACTACAAAGGTTGACTCTACCGCATCATATCCATTCAGCGTAAAGTCGATAGGATCGCCGTAGTCCATTTCAAAATCAAGGTAGGTAAAGATATTCATCTTTCTGCCGACTGCCTCAAACTCAGCAACAGGCGGAAAGCCTTCCTCGTTGTAATTTGCCTTCAGTATAATATTGGCAATTCCGTCACCGTATGCAAGCTCATTATAGCTTTCGCCCTTACTTTTGAAGCCCTCGGGAAGGTCAAATTTTATCATTTTCTTTGCGGGATTTTCCCTGTGCTCTTCATTTGCGGCATCAATGTCAAATTCGGTTTCCGACTGCTCGCCTGTTTCCGAAACGGATCCTTCCGAAACGGCTGACGACTCCGAAACGGC
>JAEDOB010000235.1 GCA_016302225.1 Oscillospiraceae bacterium
ACCTTAATGGTGGGAGCAAGCCAAACCTGTCCCGTTCCTCGGTAAACATTCACAAGACCTTCGCCGCTGACAGCAGAGCCGATAAGCGTCTTTGCGGAGCGTTCAACGGTGAATTCAATGCCGCCTGTTCGCAGAACGGCAAAGTTTCCGTCAACCTTCAGCACGTCATTATTCAGCTCGATTATGTCAATTTCCGACATGGGAACGGCACATTCGAGAACGGCAAGTCCCGGACCTCTCAGGGAAGTCTGGAAAATACCCTCACCGCCCAAAGCGGCAGAGGAAATATTTTTCTGCATATATGCGCTGACGTTTACGCTGCCCTGCGCCGCAAAAAACATTCCCTTGTCAACGATTACCTCCTCACCCGCCTGAAGCTCAAGTGTGAGAAGATGCTTGAAGGTGGGTTCGAGAACGACCATTCCCGTGCCTCTGTATTCGGGCTGTGCAGCTGCTTCGCCCGTAACTGCGCCTGTGAACATTCTGCCCAGCAGATTTCCCGGAGTAACGCCCGAAACCATTTCAAGATTTCCCATAAAATAGCTCATTGCGCCCGGTTCTACCTTAACAGAGTCGTTTTCCAGATAAATTGCCGCCTGACGCACACGCATATTCTGCTTTTCCATAAAGTACATTCTCTCAGCGGAATAGGGGTCGATGCCGCCCATAAGCTTCTGATATTCGAGAATGTCAACCTTCATATTTTTGTTGGAGCCGGTGTCTATTATCTTGATATTTTCACGGGTACCCACTGCGTTGTAATTCATTTAGTGCGTTCCTCCCATCATATTTAAAATGCCGAACAATATGCCGTTTCGGCTGAAAGACATCTTGTTCGGCAGAAATTTATCAGCCTGCGTTTACGCCGAAGTTCTGGCAGAGAGCAGCAAGACCGCCGCTGAATCCGCTGCCGATAGCGTTGAACTTCCACTCGCCGTTATTGCGGTAAAGCTCTGCAACGACAACAGCAGTTTCAATGGAGAAGTCCTCGCCCAGGTCAAAGCGGAGAAGCTCTTCGCCTGTTGCCTCGTTTACGATTCTGATGAATGCGTTGGAAACCTGACCGAAGTTCTGGCGTCTTGTTTCCGCATCGTAAATTGTTACGGTAAAGTCTATCTTTGATATGTTTGCGGGAACAGCTGCAAGGTCTACCTTGATCTGCTCGTCATCGCCGTCGCCTGCGCCTGTCAGGTTGTCGCCCAGATGCTCAACAGCACCGCTTGCATGCTTTAGGTTGCCGTAGAAAACGAAATCTGCATCGGAGTTTACCTTGCCCGAATCGCCCAGCAGGAATACTGCAGCGTCCAGGTCGAAATCTGCTCCGCCGTCATACTTGTTTGTGTCCCAGCCAAGACCTACGAGCACCTTTGTTAATCCGGGGTTTGTCTTTGTGAGGTCGATCTTCTGACCCTTCTGTAAACTGATTGCCATAAAAAATCTCTCCTATTCTAAAATTATATTCAGGACGCTTTCGTCCAACGGTTACTTACTTTTAACGATAAGCTTTCTGATAAGGTCTACGGGGATAATGGTTATTGCCATAATGAGGATAACTGCCCACTGTCCAACTGAGAGAGGTACGCAGTTCATTACCTTGCCGCCGACATAAATCATCAGCACTTGTACAACGGTAATAATGCCCAGAATTTTCAGGAATCCTGTGTTTTTGCCGATATTGTCGAACAGATTGAGCTTTTCGGTTCTTGCGTTAAATGCGTTGAACACGGCAATGAATATGAACAGTGCGAAATATCCCGAGAAAAGTGCGTCATATGTGCCGACTGCTTCGGGGTGAGGAATATTGAAGAATGTGTCGGTGGAAACGCTTGCAAAGAACTGCTGGAGCGGTGTTGCAAGCAGGAAGGACATACTGAGCAGCAGTGCCCATGCAGCGCCTGTGAATATCTCCGACCACATATAGCCCGAAACGATCTTTTCGTTTCTCGACTTGGGCTTTTCCTGCATAAATCTGGAAAGAGCAGGCTCTCCGCCGAATGCCAGAGCAGCAAGTGTGTCCATTACGAGATTTACCCAGAGTATCTGAGTGATGGAAAGCGGGTTATCCATACCGAGGAGCGGGCAGATAAAGGAAACTGCCACCGCAGCCACATTAATGGTAAGCTGGAAGATGATGAACTTTCTGATTGAGTTGAAAATGGTTCTTCCGTAAAGGATAGCCTTGTCGATGGAGTTGAAGTTGTCGTCAAGGATAACGATGTCGGACGCTTCCTTTGCAACCTCCGTACCGCCGCCCATTGCGAAGCCAACGTCTGCCTTTTTCAGAGCGGGGGAGTCGTTTACGCCGTCGCCTGTCATACCTGCAACAAGGTCAAGCTCCTGTGCAATGCGGACAAGCCTTGATTTGTCGGAGGGAAGTGCTCTGGAAATAACTCTGAGTCTTGGGAGAATTTCCTTGATCTGATCGTCGGAAAGTCCAGCAAGCTCGTCGGAGGTAAGTGTAACTGCGTCGGGAATGTCGATAATGCCCGCTTCTTTAGCGATTGCGCAAGCGGTGTCCTTTCTGTCGCCCGTTATCATAACGACCTGAACGCCTGCGCTGTGAACCTCCTTTATAGCGGTAACGGATTCGGGACGAACCTCATCTCTGATACCGAGAATGCCCACCAGAGTCCAGTCACCTTCGGGGAGCTTATCACTTTCGGGATCAATCTCCTTATCGGAAACAGCCAGCGCAAGGACACGGATAGCACGTTCTGCCAGCTCGGTCATTTTGCTGTCAATGACCCAGTTGCCGGTCACGGATTCCTTTTCGCCCTTGGAATTGTAGAAGCTTGTGCAGCGGGCGGTGATACGCTCGGGTGCGCCCTTGATAAGGGTGAATTTCTTGCCCTGATAGCTTACGGTTGTAGCGGAATACTTGTTGTCGCTGTTGAAGGGGATATTTGCCACCTTTTCAACGCCCTCGGGGGACTTGCTGCCAATTGCAAAGCTGAGTACGGCACGCTCGGTAGCGTTTCCGCCGATCGCCCTGCCTTCGTTGATAACGGAGGTGGAGTTGTCGATGATGGACATAGCAAGCATTTCCTGCAGCTTGCCCTCGGTTTCATTTACCGACTTGTATTCCGTGCCGAAGCCGTCAACAAAGGTAACGACCTCCAGCTGACCCTTTGTAATAGTACCTGTCTTATCCGAGAAGAGGATATTCAGAGAACCTGCGGTTTCGATACCGTTTATCTTGCGGACAAGAACGTTGTCCTTCAGCATTTTGCCCATATTCTGAGCGGAAACGATAGCGATCATCAGGGGCAGACCCTCGGGAACAGCCATAACGATAATGATTACCGCAAGGATAACAGCGTCAAGTATGTTTGTGATAAGTGCGGGGAACAGTACATTGCCGGGCTGACCGAAGAATGCGCCTGCACCGCCGGGATATTCGATGAAAATTCTGGAGATAAGCAGAGCAACGGCAATAGCGATACCGCCGATGTAACCGAACTTTGAGATACCGTTTGCCAGATCGGAAAGCTTAACTTTAAGGGGTGAATCTCTCTCGTCGTCCTGCTGCAGCTCAGCGGCGATCTTTCCGTA
>JAEDOB010000236.1 GCA_016302225.1 Oscillospiraceae bacterium
ATATGCGGATTTAGCTCATCTGGTAGAGCGCCACCTTGCCAAGGTGGAGGTAGCGGGTTCGAGCCCCGTAATCCGCTCCAAAAAAAGCTCCCGAAGCCAAAAAGGTTTCGGGATTTTTTATTTGACATTGTTTGTGTAGGGGCGACCATTGGTCGCCCGAATAATATTTGGAATATGCACAATACAGCGTATTAGCAGGCGGTCAGTGATTTTCCGAAAAATTGTTGGAAGAAGCCTGATACGGTTACTTGCGGGCGGTTAATGACCGCCCCTAAAAGGTGTTTTCGCATAGCTTTTCAAACAGCTCCGCAAAGTAAAATCTCACCTCATACTCGCTGTGATTTTCCAGAATGTACAGCTCCTCGTCGGTGAAATAGCTCTCGCTTTCCTCTGCAAGCCCCTCAAAGTCCATAGCTGCGGGCAGGCATAAGGTCGGGAACATGACACACCACCAGTTTTTCCCTTTTGCGTCCCCGATGGTGATGCGCAGTGCGCTGTATTCCCCTGACGGCATAACAATGTCCCCGTAGGTGCGGTCGTCGAAGTACATCTCGCATATCTCCGCCGAAACGCCGCAGTCACAGCCGTTTTCCCGAAGAGTCCGCTCTGCCGTTTCAACGATCTGCGGCATATTTTCGGCGGCGGCGGCTTCTGCGTCCGACTTGCTTTGGCAGTCCCCGAAAAGCTCGGGAACCTCTGCCAGAACGGCGTCCCTGACCTTCAGCTTTAACGCTTGGTCGGCTTCACTGTCGGAATTTGCCAGGATATGCAGCCTGAACACGCTGTCCTCAAGGCTTCTTCTGTCCTCGGAAAATGAGGATATGGAGGTAAGTATCAGGGTGACCGCAAACCCTATGAGCATGGCAAGTGTCAATGTATCTGCGGAATTTATCAGCCGTCTTAGTTTCATATTGAACAGTCCTTTCTTGGTGTTTGCAGAGATTATCGCCCCTCTGACGGAAACTATTCAGCTTGAAATGTAAACATTCTGTGAAACGCTTGACATTTGCGAAAAAATAGAGTATAATGTTTAATTGTTGGGACAAAACAATATATATGCTGTTTTAGCTCAGTTGGTAGAGCACATCCTTGGTAAGGATGAGGTCGTCAGTTCAAGTCTGATAAACAGCTCCAATTTTAGGCTCTGCGATTGCGCATCCTGTAATTGATTGGGAATGCCGCAAGGCATTTTCACATACCGCTTCTCCGATTCTGCATAAGGGGAGGCGGTTTTTATTTTAGTGTTGAGTTTTGAGAGTTGAGTGTTGAATTTTTGGGGAACCACACCTTACAGATTAAATTCAACACTCAACACTTATCATTCAACATTATAAACTCCACGCTTCACATTAAAAAAGAGCATTTCGCCGTATTTTTGGCGGAATGCTCTTTGTTTTATCTGCTTACAATAAGATTAAGCGGGTCATCTGTTGCCAGGGTCGCAGGGGTGGTTTCGGTTGCCTTGGGCGGCGGCTCGGGCTCTGCAGTCGTGGGGGGCGTCGTTGGCTCGGTAACTTCTGATACCGTAAGATCGGGGGGATTTACGGCAACATATACCACAAGCTCCTCGCCCTTTTCGATGTCAAGAGTTGCACCCGGCTCCTTGCTTGTGCGGATAACATAGCCCTCCAGCACATCTACGGTTTCCTCCTGCTCCTCGGTATACTTGATACCTGCGGCGGCAAGCATGGTGAAATAGTCCTTCTTGGGCACTCCCACATAATCGGGGATAACAGCGTATTTCGAACCAAGGCTGATGACCAGCTTCAGCTCCGTATTTTTAGTATAGTTAGTGCCCTTTTCAATGGACTGGGAGATGATTATTCCCTTCGGTATGGCTTCATTATAGACATATTCGGGGACAAATATGAGATTATCCTTATAGGTTTCGGAATTTTTCAGGGTGTCGTAGACCTTTCCCACAAAGTCGTTCATTATATAAATAGTGGACGGCTGAGCGGGAGTGGCGGCTGTAACGGTCGGTTCGGTAACGGGAGGCTCCGTCAGCACGGGCATGGTGGTATCGCTGCCGATGACAGTGACCGTACCCGCACCCGACTGCATACCGAACTGGCTGTTGTCGTCAAGGGTAATAAGCAGTGCTATCATCAGTCCCAGAATGACCGCTGCGCCCACTATACCGATGATTATCAGGGGTGCCTTGCCAATATCACGCTTGACGGGGGACTCGTTTCGGCTGCTGTATTTCAGGCTGTCCCTGTTGAAGGTGATGGTCGCAGAGGTATTTCCCAGCTTGGTTGACTGAGAGAACTCGGGCTGCTCAAAAAGCCCCGTAACAAGCTCTGTGACCGTCTGTATGCGCATTTCGCCCGACATATTAAGCCCGCTCATTATGACCTTGGAAACGTTTTTCGGCACATTGGGGTCAAGTCCCGCAGGCTCGATAAGATTGTCATTGGTCTTACGGCTGGGTGCTTCGGGGGGGACAACGCCGGTCAGCATTCTGTAAAGCACGGCGGAAACGCTGTAAACGTCCGTCCAGGTGCCCTGCCAGTTGTTTGATGAATACTGCTCGGGTGCGGCATAGCCCGAATATATCTCGGCTGCCAGCCCCGTATTGGCGGTTCGTGCATCGGCAATGGAAAATCCCGTAAGCTTCAGCTCGCCCCGTTCGCTCATTATGATATTTTCGGGAGAAATTCCCCTATGGACAAGTCCCGCATTATGCACAAGGGACAGGGTAGTGAAGATGGGCGGGAAGATCTTTTTGACCTCCTCCCAGCTGAGTGCCCCCGCATTGTCCTGGAGATATTCCATAAGCGTGATGCCCTTGACGTAGACCAGCACGGCATAAGCGGTGTTGTTCGCCTGGAACACCTCGGTGCAGCTGACTATATGATTGAGTGTCCGCATTTTGGTGAGCATTTTATTCAGCTCGATAAACTCGGACATATAGGTCTTATAGGGCGCAACGCTTTCCTTGTTGGGGATAATTTCGGGGTTGTCACGCTCTCTTGTGCAGAGGGTATCGGGCATATATTCCCTGATTATCACCTTATTTTCGGTGTAGGTGTCATATGCGATATAGTCGGCGCCCTCGCCGTTATATTTAAGAAGCTTTCCTATCAGATACCGTTCGCAGAGCATATATCTCGGCGGCAGATATGACGGCAGATACGGGGTATGCTCGTTATATCCGCACAGCATACAGTTTTCCGCACCGTCCGCTCGGGGTTCCATACAGCCGGGGCAAAGGTTAGCAGTATCGCCGTTCAAGCTTATTCCTCCTTGGATTAGGAAAATACTGATTAATGGGTGTTTCCCCGCCGAAGGCGGGGAAACACCCACCTGGATACGTCACTCAGGCAACAAGAAAAATGAAATTGTCGAATTAATCAGCGGTTCCTTAGATTTTATAAATATAATAACAGCCTGCCGCGGATATGTCAACATAAAAAGCCAAACTGTAACCGTGACGGCATAATTTGTATTCCTTTTGTAACCCGTGAATATAATCTGACATTAAATTATAACACACTTTTATGTCTAAGTCAAGAAAAATGCAGTAAAAATTCCACTTT
>JAEDOB010000237.1 GCA_016302225.1 Oscillospiraceae bacterium
CAGCTCCGACAGATATGTGGGAATGCTGGGTATGCACGGCACAAAGACCGCTTCCCTCGCCCTTTCCGAATGTGACCTGCTTATCGTTATGGGCAGCCGTTTCAGCGACAGAGTTACCTGTAATGTCAACACCTTTGCGCCCGGAAAGAAGATTATCCATTTTGAGATAGACCCCGCCGAGATAAACAAAAATATCACCGTTGACCATAAGGTCGTAGGCGATCTGAAATATGTTCTCGGTCAGATGAATGTCCGTATGCCGAAGCTTTCTCACCCCGAATGGATGAGCGAGATCGCAGCATGGAAGAAGGAATATCCTCTTGTTCAGATTGGTAATGATGACGAAGCTGTTACACCTCAGTATGTAATCGAAACACTTGACGAGCTGACAGACGGCAAGGCGATCATCTCCACCGAAGTCGGTCAGCATCAGATGTGGATTGCCGAGTATTACAACTTCAAGTCCGCACGTTCTCACGCAACCTCCGGCGGTCTGGGAACTATGGGCTACGGTCTGGGCGCAGCTATCGGTTCCAAGGTCGGCAACCCTGACAAGGTAGTTGTCAACGCAGCAGGCGACGGCAGCTTCTATATGAACTGCGCAGAGCTTTCCACCCTTGCAAAATATCAGCTGCCCGTTATTGAGCTTGTGTTCAACAACTCCGTTCTGGGAATGGTTCGTCAGTGGCAGCGTCTTTTCTACGGCAAGAGATTTTCTCAGACAACTCTTGAAAAGCCCACCGATTTCGATATGCTCGCAAAGGCATTCGGCATTGAGGGAATGACCATCACCAAAAAGAGCGAAGTAAGGGACGTTCTGAAAAAGGCTATCGAGTGCAACAAGCCCGTACTTATCAACTGCATCATCGACAAGGACATCAACGTTCTGCCTATGGTTCCCGCAGGTGCGTCCGTTGCAGAGCCTATCCTTGATATTGTTATCGACGATTGATTTTTTGTTAAATATTCCGCAGCCTGTGCCGTAATTGGGACAGGCTGTTTTTTCAAACGGAGGCAATAAAAATGTCCGAAGCAAAAAGAAATTACAGCTGTGAGCTTGAACAAATCATAGGAAATATCAGTCCCGATGATCCCCCGTCACTGCTTCTTCACAGCTGCTGTGCGCCCTGTTCAAGCTATGTTCTGGAATATCTCTCGGAGTATTTTCGGATAACGGTGCTTTACTATAACCCGAACATTTATCCCGCCGAGGAATATGAGCACCGCATTTCCGAACAACGCCGATTTATCGGGGAAATTCGGACTAAATACCCCGTTGGATTTATCGGCAGAGAGCATTTTCCCGAGCGTTTTTACGAAGCCGTAAAAGGGCTTGAAGCCATTCCCGAGGGCGGAGAACGCTGCTTTGCCTGCTATCGTATGCGGCTTGAAGAAGCGGCAAAAACAGCGTCGGAAAACGGCTTTGATTTTTTCACCACCACATTATCCATCAGTCCCCACAAGAATGCGTTTATGCTCAATAAAATAGGCGAAGAGCTGGCGGAAAAGTATGGTGTCGGACATCTTCCGTCCGATTTCAAAAAGAAAAACGGTTACAAGCGGTCAACGGAGTTGTCGGCGCAGTACGGCATATACCGTCAGAATTACTGCGGCTGCGTTTTCTCGCTGAAGGAAACGGAAGAACGCAGGAGGGCAAAGAGAAATGACACTTAAAGAACGTGCAAAACGCCTTAAATCGGACGTTCCCGCCGTGTTTTTAGCACTAAAGGACATCCGCACGCCAATTGCTGCAAAGGTTTTCGCCGCACTGACCGTTGCCTATGCCCTGTCCCCCATCGACCTTATCCCCGACTTTATCCCCGTGCTGGGGTATCTCGATGACCTGCTGATACTGCCCGCACTTGCGGCGGCGGCAATTCATTTTATCCCAAAAGACGTTATGGAGGAATGCCGCCAAAAAAGCGAGGGAATGTGGGAAAACGGCAAGCCGAAAAAGTGGTATTTTGCCATTCCAATAGTTGTATTTTGGATAATAATTTTACTGCTGATTTTGAAGGGAGCATTATGGAAATAAACAGAATTATCGCAACCGACCGACTTTATATCCGTGATTTAACGGAGAACGATTTTGACGCACTCTGCACTATTTTGCAGGACCCCGAGGTTATGTACGCCTACGAACACGCCTTTTCCGATGAAGAGGTACACGATTGGCTTGAGCGTCAGCTGAAACGGTATGAAGAGTACGACTTCGGTCTTTGGGCGGTCACACTAAAGCAAACGGGCGAACTTATCGGACAGTGCGGTATAACCATGCAGGAGATACCGAGCGGCACCGTCCCCGAAATTGGCTATCTTCTGGCAAAGCGTTACTGGCACTGCGGATATGCCACAGAAGCTGCAAAAGCATGCAAACGCTTTGCCTTTGCCCATAAGCGTTTTCCCGAGGTTTATTCCATAATACGGGAAAATAATTTCCCGTCAAGAGCCGTCGCCGAACGCCTTGGAATGACCGTCTGCGGCAGCTTTGTCAAGCATTATTACAATATGGATATGCCCCACCTGATATATTCGGTAAAGGGCAAGCTGCATGAATATGTATGAGTAACGATATTTTTCGCATCTATCACCCCATTACTGCCACGCCGTTCAAAAGGTCGGGAAATTACTGCGAATATCCCCCCTGCGATGCACTAAAGCCTTATATCCGCTGCTTCTGGGGAACGAACAGCGAGCTGCCCAGGGACAATTTTCAGCCTGAACATTCTATTGTTATCCCCGACACCTGTATGGATATTATCATTGATATTGACAAAGAAAGCGGCACATCTCACGAATTTTTCTGCGGCATAAATGACGGATATTTTTACTCCCGTCCGCAGCCCTTTGACGAGAAAAAGACCACCTTTGCCATTCGGTTTTACTGTCACAGCGTAATACTTTTTGCGGACTGCCATATGTCGGGAGTACTTAATTCCGCCGCACCTGCCGAGCAGTATTTTGAGGATTTCGGACGTTCTGTCCGCAGAGAAATTGCCGAAGCGAAAACCACCGCCGAACGCATTGCACTTGCGGAAAATTATCTGCTGCGCCACCTTAACAAAAGCCGTGAAAACCCCGACTTTATGAACGCTTTATACTACATTATCAGTAAAAACGGCAATGCGAATATTTCGGATATTTCCCTTTACACGGCACTCAGCAAACGTCAGCTGGAACGTGTTTTCAAGCGAACTGCGGGCGTTTCCCCGAAAGTCCTGACAGACCTGATACGCTATCAGCTGCTGTGGCAGGACGTTCTTTCGGAGAGCTTTGATGTTCAGGAAGCGGTGCTGAAATTCGGCTACTGCGACCAATCACATCTTTTGAAAAGCTTCAAAAAATTTCACGGTGAAACACCTTCGGAAGCACTCAGAAATGCCCGTGAAGATGTCGCATTTTTACAATACAGTCCCACGAATATATGTTAATATATCTTTGGAGGTAATGCTATATGGAACAGCAAATTCCAAACAATTTTGATGAATTCTGCAACGAGCTTCTGAAATGCGGATTCTC
>JAEDOB010000238.1 GCA_016302225.1 Oscillospiraceae bacterium
AAAAAAATAATAAGGAGTGTATTTATTATGGCAAACAGATTTATCCTCAACGAAACTTCCTATCACGGTTCGGGCGCGATCAAGGAAATTGCTACAGAAGCAAAGGCAAGGGGCTTTAAAAAGGCTCTCGTATGCTCCGACCCCGATCTGCTGAAATTCGGCGTAACAAAGAAGGTAACCGACGTACTGGACGGCGCAGGGCTTGCTTATGAGATATACTCCAATATCAAGCCCAACCCCTCCATCGAGAATGTTCAGTCGGGCGTTGAGGCGTTCAAGGCTGCGGGCGCAGATTACCTTATCGCTATCGGCGGCGGTTCTTCCATGGACACCGCAAAGGCTGTCGGAATCATTATCACAAATCCCGAATTTGCCGATGTAAGAAGCCTTGAAGGCGTTGCTGACACCAAGAACAAGTGCGTTCCCATTCTTGCTGTTCCCACTACTGCAGGTACGGCTGCCGAGGTTACTATCAACTATGTTATCACCGATGCGGAGAAGAACAGAAAGATGGTTTGCGTTGACCCCCACGACATTCCCGTAGTTGCTTTCGTTGACCCCGATATGATGGAGTCTATGCCCAAGGGACTTACCGCCGCAACAGGTATGGACGCTCTCACACACGCTATCGAGGGCTACATAACCAAGGGCGCATGGGAGCTTTCGGATATGTTCCATCTGAAGGCTATCGAGATAATCGCACGTTCTCTCAGAGATGCTGTTGCCAACACCAAGCAGGGCCGCTCCGATATGGCTCTCGGTCAGTATGTTGCGGGAATGGGCTTCTCAAACGTTGGTCTGGGAATCGTTCACTCCATGGCTCACCCTCTCGGTGCGCTTTATGACACTCCTCACGGCGTTGCAAACGCTATCATTCTGCCTACAGTAATGGAGTACAATGCTCCCGCAACAGGCGAGAAGTACCGTGAGATCGCCCGTGCTATGGGCGTTAAGGGCGTTGACGCTATGTCACAGGAGGAATACAGAAAGGCTGCTATCGACGCTGTTAAGCAGCTTTCCGTTGATGTTGGCATTCCTGCAGACCTGAAGGCTATCGTTAAGCCCGAGGATCTGGATTTCCTGTCACAGTCTGCTTATGATGACGCTTGCCGTCCCGGAAATCCCCGTGATACTTCCGTTGAAGAGATCAAGGAGCTTTACAAGTCTTTGATGTAATTGCAAATTAATGCAATCTATGCCGCAATCCGTACAGTTTTTTGTGCGGGTTGCGTGCGTATTTTTTGAAAGAAGTGGTTTTTATCAGGATTCCCGAAATGATACTTTTCGATTACGGAAATACGGTTTTATATGAACAATACATTGACGGAGTAAAGGGACACAAGGCAGTTTTTGAGCACCTGACGAAAAATCCCGACAATGTCACCCCCGAGCAGGTAAACGAGCTGGGCGGGGAGATATTCAAAAGGCTGATAATCCCAAGAAACGGCGGTTTTGAGATACATCAGCGGTTTTATGACAAGCTGCAGTATGAGTATTTCGGGCTGGAATTCGACATTCCCTATGAGGAGATCGAGCTGATATTCTGGAAAAATGCTTCGGAGATAAAGCCTATGCCGGGCGTTCAAAAAATGCTTGCTTATCTTCGGGATAAGGGCATACGAAGCGGAGTTGTCAGCAATATCGGCTGGTCGGGAAATGCCCTGAAAACACGTATTGATGAGTGTTTGCCCGATAATCGGTTTGAGTTTGTCATTGCGTCCAGCGAGTATATTTTCCGAAAGCCCGACAGGCTTATTTTTGAGCTGGCACTTAGAAAAGCAGGTTTGACCGCCGACAAGGTATGGTTCTGCGGAGATACGGTTTCGGCGGATATTGACGGGGCACATAATATGGGAATATTTCCCGTTTGGTACGACGACAAAACCATTCCCTGTCCGTGGAAAACGCCCTGTGCGGAACCCGATTACGAGCATCTTCATATTGACCGCTGGGAAAGTCTGACAGATATTCTTGAAAAATTGAAATAAGGAGTACAGAAATGCTGAAAAATATTCCGAAAATCCTATCTCCCGAGCTTGTTAAAACGCTGATGGAAATGGGGCATGGCGATGAAATCGTTATCGCAGACGGAAATTTCCCCTCGGAAGCCATCGGAAAGCGTGTGGTAAGGGCTGACGGTCACGGCGTCCCCGAGCTGCTGGACGCTATTATGCAGCTTTTTCCGCTGGACACCTACACCGATAAGCCCGTTATGCTCATGGAGGTCGTCCCGGGCGACCCCGTTGTTCCCACGATCTGGGACGATTACAAGGAGATCATCAGCAAATATGAGCCGGAAAACTGCAAGATCGAAATGATCGAGCGTTTTGCTTTTTACGAGCGGGCGAAAACCGCTTACGCCGTTGTTGCCACGGGCGAGGAGGCTATTTACGCAAACATTATCCTTAAAAAGGGTGTTGTGAAGGGAATGACACCTTAATTAAATTGTTGAAGCAAAATTTTTTGTGCTTTGTCGGTACAAATATAGGAGGTCACTATGTCGGAAAAACGTGTGCTTGCATTTGATTTCGGCGCATCGGGCGGACGGGCTATGCTCTGTTCCTATGACGGCGAAAAGATCACGCTGAAGGAGCTTCACCGTTTCGAGAATAATCCCGTTATGGTGGGGAAAACCTTTTATTGGGACATTCTGCGGCTGTTTCACGAGATAAAGCAGGGAATTATCAAGGCGAAAAATGACGGCGGATTTGACAGCATCGGTATTGACACCTGGGGCGTTGATTTCGGCCTTATCGACAAGGACGGACGGCTGCTGGAAAATCCCGTTCACTATCGGGACAGGCGCACCGATGGGCTTGCGGAGCAGTCGTTTCGCTATATTGACCGTGAGCAGTTTTACAAAATAACGGGCATTCAGTTTATGGACATTAACACGGTCTTTCAGTTGATGGCGGTGAAGCGTGACCGTCCCGATCTGCTGAAAAGGGTGGACAAGCTGCTGCTTATGCCCGATCTGTTCAACTTTCTGCTGACAGGTGAGGTACACGCCGAATATTCCATTGCCTCCACCACTCAGATGATGAATGCCACTAACGGCATCTGGTCGGACACGGTGCTGAAAGCTATCGGAATTCCTCGGAATATTCTCCCCGACATTATCCCGAGCGGAAGTCGGGCGGGTATGTTGTCCGACGATATTTGCGAGGAGCTGGAGGTTCCCAAGGTGCCTGTTTTCGCCGTTTGCGGACATGATACACAGTGCGCTGCGGCTGCTGTTCCCACCGAGGAGGACGACTTTATCTTTATTTCCTGCGGAACATGGTCGCTGTTCGGCACGGAGCTTGACGAGCCTGTTCTTACGGAGAGATCCGCAGAACTCAGTGTTTCAAACGAAGGCGGCTACGGCGGAAAAACCACGCTGCTGAAAAATATCATCGGTCTGTGGCTGATACAGGAAAGCCGCCGTCAATGGATAAGAGAGGGCAGCGAGTACAGCTATGCCGATCTTGAACGGCTGGCGCTTGAAGCCGAGCCTATGGTGTCCTTCATCGACCC
>JAEDOB010000239.1 GCA_016302225.1 Oscillospiraceae bacterium
GCCCGATATTTACAGCTTTCTCGGATATATCGTAATCTGCCTTATGGCGGTCATTATGTTTTTCTACAACAATCGGGAAAAGACAAGTACCGAATAAATAACGGGTGTTCCTCCGCACAAAGCGTTGGAGCACCCTTTTTCTGCATTTAAAAGCCTATCTTTTCCGACGAATCAGCCGAACCCGATGAAACATAATGCTTGCTTGCGTCCTTCTTCATATCCACATAGACCTTTACCGTATCGCCCGGACGATAGGGGCTTTCCGAAGGGTGATGGGGGTGACTGCGGAAGGTCATGGTGATACCGAAGCCGTTGTCATAGGTGAAAACCGACTGATTGTACCGAACCTTATTTACCGTAAGTCCCGAGGGCTCTTCCCCCGTATATTCCGCATAAACATACTTGTCATCTCGGATAAGTCCGTTTATGTAAGCACCCTTGCTCAGCTCAACAATGAGAAAAGCCGCCCCTATTCCGCCGAACACAAAGACAAATATCAAGCATACCGCCGTTGCTATCCCGGGGTCTGTCATGCTCCTTCTCGGATCGTTCGGGTCGATAAGTATAGTAATTTCATCGCCCTTAGCCATTCCCGAATAATAATAGTCCAGCTTTTCCGAATAGTGCTGACCGTTATAGTCGTATTCAACGTAAACGTCGTGATAGGTCGTTGTGGTATTTCTGCTGTTTGAACTGCTGTGACTGCGTTCACGCCTAACCTGAATGTCGGTTATCTCGGCGGTAACGCTGACTGCCGTTTCCTTGAAGCTGTTCCAGCTTATCCTTGTTCCCACGGAAACAAGCAGCATTATCACAGCCACAAGAGAAAAAACTCCGCCTATTATCATAAAAACAAGATTGTATTTGTATTTTTCCATAATTTTTATCTTCCTTTTTATCTGCAAAACTCGGGATGTTTCCGCTTTATTTCCGCCTTGTTTTCATACATAAGAGCGTCTGCCTTACTGTATATTTCCATAAACCCCGATGGATCGCTCGTTCCCGAAGCGTATCCCATAGCAATGCTCAGCTTTATGGGACTGTCCGTGTAATTATCGCAGGCGGTGCGGACATTTTCAATTTCCGACAATACCTCCTCGTCATTGGGGGAAAGGTATATCACCGCAAATTCATCTCCGCCTATTCTGTAAACGTTGTGTGCGTTTTTCAGATTTTCCAGAAGAACCGACGCAGCGGCTTTGATAAGCTTATCACCCTCGGCGTGACCGTAATTGTCGTTGATAAGCTTCAAACCGTTCATATCGCAGATAACAAAGCCTATGCTCAGCTGCTTGTTCTTATACTTCTTATCCAGTGCGGACATCTGCTTTTCAAAGCTGTTTTTGTTGCGGACACCTGTGGCATTGTCCCAAAGTGCCTGCTCCAGATATGCGGAAACGGGATTATCCACCGTAACAAACAGACCTATGCAGACAAATGTAACAGCCGCACCCGTCATAAGCAGCTCGGGAATAACAGCCTGCAAAAAGATCATCGCCACCATTAGCGAAGCAGTCGGCAGGACGGCAAGCCGCATCTTCCTGTCAAGATTTTTGTAATTCACCAAAGCCAGCACCAGTGCCAATAAACAATATACAGCAAATATGCCGTAGCACACAAAAATAAGCCGACCGTAGCTGTAATTTGTCCCTCTTCCCTTTACATATTCTACGGGCAGAACGAATGACAGCGGTATTATGAACAAAACGGGAAAAAGCTTTATCCGTCGGTATTCCTTCAAAAGCTTATTGGACATGGTCAGCTTGATGACATAATCCAGAAATTCCATTATAAACAATAATCCGAAACAATAAAAAGCAATGTGAAGCACCTTATTCACCGCTTTGGGAACAACATCAAGATTGTTTACCGTCACAACTGTAATAATATCAAGTATCACGTGCCCCAAAGCATAGAACGCTATTTTCAGAAAGGATCTTCCGTCGTTGTTCTCGTCATTGCTTTTATATATAGAATGGTAGCCTATCAGGAAAATGAGAACAAGCAGACAAACGACTTCTTCTCTTACGATCAATATCACCGACAAACCCATCAACCCCTATCATTATTTTCAGTCAAATTATTCACAAATATTATACAACATAACGGTAGGATTGTCAAGAATGGATTTGCCCCGCACGTGGAAATCAATTTTTGAAAACTATTTAATCGAATCAACTAATTATTGTAGGGGACGGGTTTCCCGTCCCGCAGTTCCGCAGAAAACTGAAAAATACATCGTATCTGCGGGCGGTCAGTGACCGCCCCTACAAAATTTCGTTGAAAATTGATTTCCGTGTGCCCCGCACAACAATATCTCCATAAAAAGCCGTCTAAGAAAATGACTATTCGTCAGTTTTGACTATTGCAGAATACGGACTTCCGCAGTATAATTATATTGGGGAAATTCTAGGAAAAGAAGCGAATAATAATGGTAATTGATTTTCACACACATATCTATCCCGCAGACATTGCGGACAAGGCAACAAAAAGTGTCTGCGAATTTTACGGGCTGTACGAGGAGGAACACAAAAACAAAATTGCCACCGCCGAAACACTTCTTGAAGAGGGTAAAAACGGCGGTATCGACAGCTTTGTTATCCTGCCCGTTGCCATAAAGCCCGAGCACGTTTCCCATATAAACGATTTTGCTATTGGGGAAGCTCACGAGCATAAGGAATTCTATCCCTTCGGCACTCTCCACGCCGCCATGGACGACCCGCTCACCGAAATAGAACGCATTTCGGGGAAGGTCAGGGGTATAAAATTTCACCCCGACACTCAGCAGTTCCCCATTGACGACAAACGGCTTTTTCCCGTCTATGATGCGCTTCAAGGCAGACTGCCCGTCCTTTTCCACTGCGGGGACAAGCGGTACGACTACTCCCACCCGTCAAGGCTGAAACGGGTGCTGAAGGAGTTCCCCCGCCTGACGGTCATAGCGGCGCATATGGGCGGATATTCCATTTATGACGAAGCAATGGAGCTGCTTTGTCACGAAAACTGCTTTTTCGATATTTCCAGCTCAATAATGTTCCTCGGCAAGGAAAAAAGCGTGGAATATGTCCGCAAATACGGCGCAGAACGGATAGTTTTCGGCTCGGATTTTCCACTGTGGAAACCCTCCGAGGAAAAGGAACGCTTTTTAAACCTCAATCTGACGGACAGGGAAAATGAGCTTATTCTTTCGGAAACGGCTTTGAATATTCTTGATGGAAAAGTGCTGAAATAAATTGAAATGCCGCCGCAACGATGCTGTTGCGGCGGCAATTTTTATGCCGATATTTTTTTGTAGGGGCGGTCATTGACCGCCCGCATAGACGCTGATTTTTAGACATTTCGGGCGACCAATGGTCGCCCCTACATATTCACATTAAGCCGAAATATCCTTTTTAATGTATTTCGCAAATCCTATGATAACAGCCGTAACGGAAATAGCTATGCCTACCCACATAAGCTTCATATCAATCTCCGATTCGGAAATGATGTTGCTTG
>JAEDOB010000240.1 GCA_016302225.1 Oscillospiraceae bacterium
AAATGAAAAAAAATTGTTAATAAGCCGCTTATCCTCTTGAAACCCGTGGAAAATGTGGTATAATAAAGGTTATAATACTTTTTTGGAGGAAATTTAAATGGATTTTTCAATCAATTATATGCTTATGGAGGCAACCGCTTCCGCAAATGCCGGTGCAACGGAAGAGGTCGGTATGGGTGTACTGCTTCTGCAGCTTCTTCCCATGGTCGTTCTTGTGGTGTTTATGTACCTTCTTATGATTCGTCCCCAGAAGAAAAAGGAGAAGGAACAGAAGGAAATGCGGGATAATCTCCAGATAGGCGACGAGGTAACAACTATCGGCGGCATCACAGGCATTATCGTCCGCAAGGGTGAGGACACCGTTGTTATTGAAACAGGCGGCGACCGCAGCAAAATAAGAGTAAAGACTTGGGCAATTAGCGAGAATCTCACCATTCACGATATGCCCGAGGAATCCGCTAAGAAGTAAGCATAATCCGCTTTTTCCGTGAATATCATAGTATAAAATATCCTTGAAGGGAATGATATTATGCGGAAATCGGCGGCGTACAGACTAAGGCAGGATAGGATAATGACGTTCCTCCGCTCGGCATTTGCGGGGGTGGGGGCGTTGTTTGTCAGCGTCCTGCTTTTTTCGTTTGTTATCACAAGGATAGATGTCCCCGACGGCGTTATCAGGCTGCTTTCATCGGTGGCATTGTGTGCGGGCTGCTATGCCGCCAGCTACACCTGCGCAAAGCATCGGCGGAAAAACGGGCTGCTCACGGGGCTTGCCTGCGGGACGTTCACCTTTGCGGTCATCTTTTTGCTCAGCCTGATAATTTTCAGAGGTGTGACGGGCGGCGGCGGATTTTTCTCAAAGCTTCTGATGATACTCTCCTGCTCTGCCATCGGCGGGATAGTCGGCGTGAATTCCAATACCCTCAAAGAACCGAAATAATACGAATTTACTTTTTGTTTGCAAAAAATTATGAAATTTGAACGTTTTTGTCGGATTTAACTATTGCAATTTGTCACGGATAGTGTTATAATAGCAATAGTGATTTTTTTAAAAAGGAGTGTATGATGATGAAGCATATCGTTACCATCAACAAGGCAAACCTTAAGAAGTCCGCTGAAAAGGGCGGCTGCGGCAAGTGCCAGGCTTCCTGCCAGTCTGCTTGCAAGACCTCCTGCACAGTTGCAAACCAGAAGTGCGAGAAGTAATTCTTTATCGGCGCAGCTTCTAAAGGGACAGAAATGTCCCTTATTTTTTATTATAACGATTACAATGCCTTATTTTGAGAGCGAGAGGATATTTAAATGATACATAAGTACAAGCTTAACGGCTATAACATTATTCTTGACGTAAACAGCGGCGGCGTTCACATTGTCGACGAGCTGACCTATGATCTGCTGGACAATGTAAAGCCCCCTTTTGAAAAGGAATGTCCCGCAAATGTCATTGAGAAAATGCAGAGATTTTATCAGGAAAGAGAGATTCGCTCCTGCTATGAGGAGGTCGTTGAGCTTTACAACAGCGGCATTCTCTATTCCGACGACGATTACGAGAAATATGCGTCCTATGCGGTGGCATCTCCCGTTAAGGCAATGTGCCTGCTTATCTCTCAGGACTGCAATCTCCGCTGTGAATACTGCTTTGCGTCCACGGGCGACTACGGCTGCGGAAGAAAGCTTATGGACCTGACCACAGGCAAGCAGGCTATTGATTTTCTCCTTGAAAATTCGGGCGACAGGGAAAATCTGGAGCTTGACTTCTTCGGCGGCGAACCGCTCATGAATTTCGAGGTGGTAAAGCAGATAGTCGAGTATGCCCGCTCCAAGGAAGCCGAATATAAGAAACGTTTCCGCTTCACCATTACCACCAACGGTATGCTCCTGAACGACGATATTATCGACTTTGTGAACAAGGAAATGTCCAACGTTGTTCTGTCCGTTGACGGACGTCCCGAGGTAAACGACAGAGTGAGAAAGCGTGTTGACGGCACAGGCTCATACGACCGCATTATGCCGAAATACAAGGAGCTTGTTGCAAAGCGAGGTGACAAGGACTATTACGTCCGTGCAACATTTACAAAGTACAATCTTGACTTTGCAAACGACGTTTTCCATCTCTATAAAGAGGGCTTCGACCAGCTGTCCGCAGAACCCGTTGTAGGCGACCCCTCCATGCCCTACGCCATTACCGAAAAGGAGCTGCCAAGGGTTTTCGGCGAGTATGAACGCCTTGCGGAGATGATGCTTGTCAACGAAAACAAGGGCAAAAAGTTCAACTTCTTCCACTTTATGCTTGACCTTGACCAGGGTCCCTGCGCTATCAAGCGTCTGAGGGGCTGCGGCAGCGGCAACGAGTATGTTGCAATCACCCCCGACGGCGACATATACCCCTGCCACCAGTTTGTAGGCATTGAGGAATACAAAATGGGCAATCTTATGGCGGGAACCTTTAATATGGACATCAAGAAGGAGTTCGCCGCAGCCCATATTTACAGCAAGGAAGAATGCCGCAAATGCTGGGCAAGATTCTACTGCAGCGGTGGCTGCAACGCCAACAACTACATCTACAACCACGATATTCACGCAGCCCACAAGCTTTCCTGCGAGCTGGAAAAGAAGCGTCTTGAATGCGCAATTATGATGAAAGCCGCAAGAATGGTCGAAAAGGAACGTTTTGAGGACTGATTTTTCAGATACAGCAAATGCCCCCGATTTTGTCGAGGGCATTTTTTTATTGAGAAAAATAAACCGTTATTCGCCGGGACGTCCCGCAATAATAAAGCTGTCAAAAAGCTCATTGTAGCGTATATTTCCATTTTCGGGAATGACCACAAAGCCCGCTCTGAGCGACACGGGAAACTCATTTCCGCCGTGTTTTACAGTGTTTCCGTTAATCGAAAGAACCTTTTCCGACACAGCCTGAGCCTCGGACATTTCGGAAGTGTTTGTCACCAGCACAAACTCATCTCCGCCCACTCTGATAAGCAGCATATCCTCCCCCGCCGCTTCGTCAATTCTCCGCAGACCTTCCGCAATGGCAGCATCGCCCGCCGCACGTCCGAAGGTGTCGTTAATGTACATAAGACGGTGCATATCAAAGCAGACCGCATATTTACCTCTGCGCTCGTTAATAAAATCGTACAAATGGGAAACATCAAATCTAATCTTACTGCTCATAACCTCATTTCCTTTCTCGTCAAATAGCTGTTCGTTCCTGCCAAATTTCGGAAATATATCGGAAAATCCGCTGCTTTTGCGGAACTTCGCAGGCGTAACGCCCCACAGCCGTGTAAAAGCCCGTGTAAAGACCTCATGGGAATTGTACCCGTATTTCAGGGCGATCTCCAGCACCGTTTTATCGCTTTCGATAAGCTCCCTACCCGCCAGAGTGATACGTCTGCGGGAAATATAATCGCTTATGCCGATATGAAAGGCGCAGCTGAACAGCTTCTGCATATTCGACAGCGAATAGCAGCAGACCTGCGCACATTCCTCGGG
>JAEDOB010000019.1 GCA_016302225.1 Oscillospiraceae bacterium
ACAAAAACTGCGCTGTTGCCATTACCGACAAGGAGTGCCCCGACATACGCATTATAGCGGCTCAGGCGGCGGACGAAATGCTCTCCATTCAGGGCGTGGACGCGTCCTTTACCGTCTATATGCAGGGCGGTGCGGCAAACTATTCCGCAAGATCCTACGGTGCCATCAACGTCCAGATAATTATGGAAAAGCTGGGCGGCGGCGGTCATCAGACTATGGCGGGTGCCATGATACGGGATATTTCTCCCGAAGAAGCTATGAACAAGCTGCTTTCCGCTATTGACGAGTATGTTGAAAGCATAAGCGCAAGCTGATAAAGAATTCATCTGATCCCCCGTATTTTCGGGGGAAATGCAAAAACGAAAGGACGATATAAAATGAAGGTTATTTTTACACAGGACGTTAAGGGCTCGGGCAAAAAGGGCGAGGTAAAAGAGGTAGCTGACGGTTACGCAAGAAATTTCCTTATCGGAAAGGGTCTTGCCGTTGAAGCAAATGCAAAGAATATGTCCGATCTGGCAGGCAAGAAGGCTTCCGCCGAGCACAAGGCAGAGGTGGAAAAGCAGAATGCTCTTGCTCTTGCCGAGAAGCTCAAGGACAAGAAGGTAGTCTGCAAGTCCAAGGCAGGTCAGGGCGGAAAGCTTTTCGGTGCTGTCACTGCCGGAAATGTTGCAGATCTGGTAAACGAGCAGCTGGGTATCAAGCTGGATAAGAAGAAGATCTCTCTTTCCTCCGAGATAAAGTCCTTCGGTACATACACTGCCGAAATTAAGCTGCTTGCGGGTATCTCTCAGAAGATAACCGTTGAGGTAATTGAGGGATAATCGTTTTTGTTCCCAAACGTGGGGCGGTCGCCGACCGCCCTTAAATTTTCGTGCAACCGATTATAGGGGGAAATTAAATGGAACTTAGCGATTTTTCGGGAAGAGAAGTGCCGTACAGCTTAGAGGCTGAACAGACCGTCCTCGGTGCAATGCTCATTGATTCCGAGGTGCTGCCGACGGTTATGGCACATCTTAAAACGGAGAGCTTCTATGTGCAAAAGCATCAGGAGCTTTACGGCGTTATCATCAGGCAGTTTGGAATGGGTGTGGAGGCTGACATTATCACCGTTCTGAACGAAGCGGTCAGGACGGGCATTTTTGAGGACCCCGCCAGCGGCAAGGAGTATCTTGTAAAGCTGATGAACGAGGTCCCCGCCGTTTCAAACGTCGAAAGCTACTGCAAGATAGTCGAGGAGAAATACTATATCCGTTCCCTTATCTCAGCTTCTAAGGAGATAGCCGAGGCGGCTGCGGACGGTCAGGAATCGGCGGAAACACTTTTGGATTTCGCCGAGCAGAAGATATACGACATTCGTCAGGGCAAGGAGATAGACGGGCTTACCCGTATCGGTGACGTTATCATTGAAGCCTACGACAGGCTGGGAAAGATCTCGGGACCCGACAGGGACGATTATCTCGGCGCAAAGTCGGGATTTGTGGGGCTTGACAGCATTATCACGGGACTTAACCGCTCCGACCTTATCCTGCTGGCTGCCCGTCCCGGTATGGGAAAAACTTCCTTTGCACTGAACGTTGTGACAAATGTCTGCCGCTTTTCTCCGGGACGTGAGGTGGCTGTTTTCTCGCTGGAAATGTCCAAGGAGCAGCTGGTTACAAGAATGCTGTCCGCAGAATCGCTGGTGAATTCCAACAGCCTTTTAACGGGCAGGCTGGACGGAAACGACTGGGGAAATATTGCCGCAGGTGCGGACAGGCTTTCCCAGATGCCCATTTATCTTGACGATACGGCGGGCATCACGGTGGTTCAGATGAAGGCAAAGCTTCGCAGGCTGAAAAATCTCGGGCTTGTAGTCATCGACTATTTGCAGCTCATGAGCTCGGGACGAAGGATAGATAACCGTGTAAACGAGGTTTCGGAGATAACAAGGCAGCTGAAGCTGATGGCGAAGGAGCTGAATGTCCCCGTTATTACACTTTCGCAGCTGTCACGAGCGGTCGAGTCGAGAACAGACCACCGTCCCGTGCTTTCCGACCTGCGTGAATCGGGTTCTATCGAGCAGGACGCAGATATTGTTATGTTCCTCTATCGTGAGGGCTATTACAATAAGAAGGCACCCGACCTTACGGTTTCCGAGTGTATCGTTGCGAAAAATCGTCACGGCGAAACGGGCACGGTAAATCTCCGCTGGGACGGTCAGTATACGAAATTTTCATCAATCGAAACAAGAGGATATGAAGAACCGTAATGAACAGGCTGCTTGAAAAGGTATCGGACGCTATTTCGGAATATTCTATGGCTTCTGCGGGAGAAACGCTTGTCTGCGGGCTTTCGGGCGGTGCGGACAGCGTTGCTATGCTCATTTCACTGAAAGAATTGGGATTTTCCGTAACGGCTGTTCACGTAAATCACGGTCTTAGAGGGGCGGAAAGCGACGGTGACGAGGAATTCTGCCGAAGACTGTGTGCCGAGCTTGACATTCCTCTGACGGTTTTTCGTGCCGATGTTACGGGATTTGCCAAGGAAAATTCCCTCGGAACGGAAGAAGCCGCCAGAATCCTCCGATACGGATTTTTTGAGCAGGCAGCGGGCAATTCAGCAAAAATTTGCACCGCCCACACCCTTTCCGACAGTGCGGAAACCGTCCTCTTTAACCTTTGCAGGGGAACGGGCGTCAAGGGGCTTTGCGGGATTCCGCCCGTGCGGGGGAACATTATCCGTCCCCTTATCCGCTGCACTCGTGAGGACGTGGAGGAATATCTCGCCGAAAAGGGCAGAAGCTTTGTGACCGACAGCACCAATCTCACCGACGATTATTCGAGAAATAAGATACGTCACGGCGTTATACCCGTTCTGCGGGAGATAAACGGCGGCTTTTACTCTGCGGTTTCCTCGCTGACTTCCGCCTGTGAGGAATACGAAGATTTTGCGGAAATGTCCCTGAAAAGGGCAATTGCGGAAAACGTCCCACTTTCGGATATGCACCCGCTGCTGCGGAAAAAATATATTGCGTCGCAGCTGAAAGAGCGGAATATTCCCGTAAATGCAAGGCGGCTGACGGAGCTTTCCGAGCTTGTCACAAAAGGCGGAAGGATCCAGCTTTCGGGGGATATTTTTGCCGTTTGCAGGGGCGGAGGTTTTGAGATAAGAGAGGAATTGCCCGCAGACATTCCCGAAATGCGTTTTCCGCTGAAAATCGGTGAAAATGATTTTGTCGGCGGGAAAAAGGTCATTGTTAAGTGTTCAACAGATGAAATTTTTAAGAAGAATGCAAATGTTCAAAGTAAATTAACAAAGTTTGCTTTGGATTGTGATAAAATACAAGGTGAAGCGTTTTTGCGTACCAGAAAAAATTGCGGCAGCATTAAGCTTGTCGGCAGCGGTCACACAAGAAGCGTTAAAAAACTTTTCAACGAATACCGTCCCCCGCTGTCAGCCTATGAAAGAAGTCGGGCGGTATGTATCGAGGACGATAACGGTCTTATCTGGGTGGAAAGGCTGGGGGCTGCCGAAAGAGTTCGGGCAGATGAAAATTCGTCGTCGATATGGGAAATTGAGGTAATATATGAATAAAGCCGATGTTGGAATAAAGAATGTTCTCTTTTCGGGGGAACAGCTGACGCAGCGCATTTCCGAGATGGGGAAGGAAATAACCGAGCTTTACGCAAATTCTCCGAACAAGCTGCTGATAATTACTCTGCTGAAGGGCGGAGTTGTGTTCACCTCCGACCTTATCCGTCATATCGATCTGGAATGTCGGGTGGAATTTGTGAAGGCGTCCAGCTATGCGGGGACGGAATCTACGGGAACGGTGAATATCTATCTGCCAAGGGAGCTTGACAGCCTTGAGGGGTATGATGTCCTTATTTCCGAGGATATTGCGGACACGGGGCTTACCCTTTCCGAGATGGAGAAAAAGCTTCTCGAACGAAAGCCCGAAAGCCTGAGGACTGCCGTTTTGCTCAACAAGCCCTCCAGAAGAAGATCGCCCTTTACCCCCGATATGGTGGGATTTGAGATACCCGACCTGTTCGTTGTGGGCTTTGGTCTTGATTATTGCGAAAAATACAGAAATCTCCCATATATTGCGGAGATGGCTGAGGAATATATAAATAAGGAGTGAATGATTTGTCAAACAAAGGAAACAAGGGAATAGCTGCGTTTCTGACCGTGGTGCTGCTGTTTTTAGTGGTAATGGTCGCAGTGCTTAAAATGTCCGAGAAGGAAGAATCTCCCTATAAATATTCGGAGATAATGCAGTATTTCGATAACTATCAGGTCAGCGAGTACACATTTGACCTGGGTACGGGCGAGCTGATAATGACCGTCGAAGGTCAGGAAAACAAGATCGTCTACAAGGTGCCGAATGTCAACGTATTCATCAACGAGATACAGGGCGACAATGAAACCTATCGTGAGGAATACAACAAGCTGCACCCCGATGCACCGCTGGTTCAGGACTACTATAAGATAAGGGACAACTCTTGGCTGGTAAACGTCCTGCCTATGGTAATTCTCATAGTAATGACCATGGCGCTGTTCTTCTTTATGATGCGTCAGGCGGGCGGCGGCACTAAAATAAACAATTTCGGCAAGGCTAATATCAAAAATCAGCCGAACGGCAAAAAGACGCTGTTTGCCGATGTTGCAGGTGCCGACGAGGAAAAGCAGGAGCTTGAGGAGATAGTCGATTTCCTGAAAAATCCCAAGAAATACACAGAAATGGGCGCAAGAATCCCCAAGGGCGTTCTGCTGGAGGGTCCTCCGGGTACAGGTAAAACTCTGCTGGCAAGAGCCGTTGCGGGTGAAGCGGGAGTGCCGTTTTTCCCCATCTCAGGTTCGGACTTCGTTGAAATGTTCGTCGGTGTCGGCGCATCAAGAGTAAGAGATCTGTTTGAAACCGCAAAGAAAAATTCTCCCGCTATCGTTTTCATCGACGAGATCGATGCCGTAGGACGTCACAGAGGTGCAGGTCTGGGCGGCGGACATGATGAACGTGAGCAGACACTTAACCAGCTGCTGGTTGAAATGGACGGTTTCTCGGGCAATGAGGGAATTATCGTTATGGCGGCTACAAACCGTAAGGATATTCTTGACCCCGCACTGCTCCGTCCGGGACGTTTTGACCGTCAGATAATGGTAAATTATCCCGATGTCAAGGGCAGAGAGGAAATTCTCAAAATTCATACCAAGAACAAGCCCCTTGCCCCCGATGTAAGCCTTAAAACTATCGCTCAGACCACCGCAGGCTTTACGGGCGCAGAGCTTGAAAATCTCGCAAACGAAGCCGCTCTTCTGGCTGCCAGAAACAACAGAAAGGCTGTTACCAAGGAGGACATCGAGGAGGCTACCATCAAGGTAATCGCAGGCCCCGAAAAGAAGAGCCACGTTGTTACTCCCGACGAAAAGCGTCTTGTTTCCTACCATGAAGCGGGTCACGCAGTCGTTACCTACTATATGCCCACACAGGACAAGGTTCATCAGGTAACCGTTATCCCCAGAGGTTCGGCAGGCGGTATGACTATCCATCTCCCCGAAAAGGAGCCTTCCTTCCTGAATGTTACAGCCCGCAAGCTGAAAGAGGAGATAATCGTCTGCATGGGCGGACGTGTTGCCGAGCAGCTTATTATGGGCGAATGCACGGCGGGTGCTGTCAGCGACCTGCAGCGTTCCACAAAGCTTGCAAAGGCTATGATAACCAAGTACGGATTCTCAGAAAAGCTGGGTCCCGTTGTCTATGCGGACGACAATGACGAGCCCTTTGTAGGTATGGATTACGGTCACAGCAAGGGACATTCCGAGAAAATTCAGGCGGAGATAGACAGCGAGGTAAGAGCCATTATCGACGAGTGCTATGAGCGTACAGTTCAGGTGCTCAATGAGCATATGGACGACCTGCACAAGGTTGCAAACTACCTTATCAAGCACGAAAAGATCGACGGAAAGAATTTTGAATTGCTGATGAAGAACGAGCTTCCCTTAGATGACGAGGATAAGCCCGAGGAAACGAAGGAAGAGATCGGTCAGAATTTAGATGTTACCGTTGACGATACAACAGAAATTGTTTCCGAGGAAACAAAGCCCGAAGAAAATCCCGAAAACGAATAAAAAAACAGCGGCATTCGGCGGAAAAACCGAATGCCGCTTTGTGTTTTTGATGGGAAATTATTGCAGAATACCTCTGATAAATCCCGAAAGCTCCCTTGCCATTTCCTCGTCCTCGGGAATTCTGGGGTGACCGGGGGTGGCTGCGCCGTTTCTGGTAAACAGGTTGTGATAGGTGGGAATGCCTTCCGCACGAAGCTCGTTTTTCAGCTCCTCGATACAGTCGTCCCAAGCCTTGTCGTGCATAAGCAGAGTGGTGGTCAGGACGTATTTTGCGGTGTAATAGTGGGAATGGAGAGTTTCGACTATCTCCTTGTAGCGGGTTTTCCATTCGGTGCGGACAGCGGGGTCGGTGATGTCCCTGTCGGGCTGACCTTCAACGTGGCAGTCGTTCTGTCCGATGGCTATGATGACAACATCGGGGGTGTAGCGGGTGAAATCCCAGTCGGTATAGCCTGCGTCCTTGACGTAGCATTCCTTGTCAAAGGTGGTTTCCAGACCGATAGCTTCGGGCATATTAAAATATCCCGTTCCGTCAAGCAGAGCAATGCCGCCCTGAGAGTTGTTGTTTATCTGAGCATTCAGCATTCTTGCGGTCATCATAACAAAGCTGTAATAGGAATTATCGTAGATGCTGTCGTGGTTCTCGGGGTCGCATTTGCCCACGTTGTCCACCGCCATGGTGACTTCTCCCGCACATACGCTGTCGCCGAACACCTCCAGCTTCAGCTTAGGCTTTTCGGGAGGGTCAAGCAGCTCGCCGTCAACAGAAAAGCTTTTGAAGGTGAGAATGTGGTTGCCGCCTGCATGCACCTTGTAGACAGTAACGGTATGCTCTCCGCCGTTCAGGTCAAAGGAATATTCGGTATCCTTGCCGATATTTTCCTTTTCAAGGCGAATAGGCTTCTGCGGTTCACCGTCAACTATAAGACCGACGGAAAGAGTTCCCCAGCTTCTGCGTTCGTTCAGGGTAAATGCAAGCTTTTCCGCATTAACACGCATGGTGACGCTGCTGCCGGGGTAGTACATAACTGCGCCTTCCTCCGAAAGCTTCACTCTGCCCTCGTAGGACAGCCTTTTATCATTTGGTTTGATAGTCAGCATTTTTTTACCTCCGTAACTAATTTTGTAAATCCCGATATAGTAATTATACCACATAAGTGGAGAATGTTCAAGCAAAATTTATTAAAAGTTCCAATTTTGCGGTTTTTATAGTGTCTGCTATGTTATATAATAATAACACAGATTTTTAAGGTAAATAATGACCGGTCAGGTGAATGGTAAGTATGAAAAATAAGATATTTGTTAATCAGCTGGGTTATTTGACATCGGGATATAAGACCGCAGTTTACGCCGCTTCATCGGGTGACAGCTTTTCGGTATGCTCCGCAGAGAGCAATAAAACGGTTTTCAAGGGACATATGTCCGAGGTAATGTACGATCCCATAGCGGGTGAAAATGTCCGCAGGCTGGATTTTTCCGAGCTGACCGACGAGGGCGTTTACTATCTGAAGATAGGCACAAGACGTTCACCAAAGTTTGAAATATGCGGCGAGCCTTACAGAGATCTGAAAAACACTCTGCTGAAAAGCTTCTATTTCAACCGCTGCGGCGAGGAGCTTACCGAGGAATTTGCGGGGGAGTATGCCCGCAGAAAATGCCATTCACAGCCCGCTTCATTGTACGAAAATGAAACCGTCAAGCTGGACGTCAGCGGCGGCTGGCACGATTCGGGCGCATTCGGAAAGTACGTTGTTTCCGCTTGTACGGCTTTGGCGCATCTGCTGAACGCATACAGGCTGTTCCCCGATTCGTTTACGGATAAGGTGAATATCCCCGAGTCGGGAAGTGCCGTTCCCGATATTCTCTGCGAATGCCGTCATGAGCTTGAATGGCTGCTGAAAATGCAGGCAAAGGACGGCGGCGTTTATCACAAGGTATGCGCAGCCAAGGAAAATTCGGGCTTTGTTATGCCCGATGCGGACACGGAGAAGCAGTTCGTATTTCCGAAATCTCACGGTGCCGCAGCAGCCTTTGCAGCCTGCACGGCACTTGCTTCGGGCATTTATTCGGAATTTGACGGGGAGTTTGCCGAAAAGCTGAAAAATGCAGCATTTTCCGCATGGGTATGGCTGGCAAATCACCCGAAATTTGAGAAATATGTAAATCCGAACGGCGTTGAGGGCGGTGAGTACAGCGACGATAATTTCACCGATGACCTTCTTTGGGCGGCTTGCGAGCTGTATGCCGTAACGGGTGACGAGGGCTTTGCCGAGATGATCGCCGACAATTACGGCGAAACAAAGCTGGCGGGCTTTGACTGGCTGAATGTGGCAGGCTTTGGTTCGCTTAGCTATCTTCTCTGCGACCGTCCCAAGGATACGCTGGTGCTTAACACTATGGCGGGCAGATTTAAGTTTATCGGGGACTATTTTTCGTCTATGGCGGGCGGAAACGGCTTCGGCGTTGCCAAGGAAAACAACCGATTTCTCTGGGGCAGCAATATGACCGTTTTGTGCTACTGCATGACCCTTGCTTGCAGCTATATCCTCCACGGAAACGAGGACTATCTGAAAACGGCGTCCTCCCATTTTGACTATATTCTGGGAAAAAATCCGCTGGGAATGTGCTACATAACGGGAATTACGGAGAATTCCTGCCGTCACCCACACCATTATCAGTCGGCGGCGGACGATGTTGACGAGCCTGTTCCCGGGCTGGTCTGCGGCGGTCCCGATATGCTCAGAAGCGACGATTACGCAAAGTGGCATATCCCAAAAGGCACCGCTCCCGCAAAGTGCTATGTGGATAACGAGTTCAGCTATTCCACCAATGATACCACCATTTACTGGTGTTCGCCTGCGGTGTTTGTGACTGCATTTTTCGAGGAATTGGGGAGAGATCCCGAGCTGAAACGGGTGAGGGAGAAGCTTTCGGTACAATCAAAGTAAGCTGTTTTCGGGCAGAGTATTAGAGCTGCCCGTCCCGCCAAACGCCCTGTTCAGCCCCCTGCAAAGAAAATCCACGGGGATAGTTATAAGAAACCACGCCGCCGAAAAGGGCAGGCATATCTGTCCCCAGAGGTTATAGGGACAATGGGAGTAGTCCCAAACGTCCCAGCCGAGAATTATGTTTACAAGACAGCCTACCGCAAATTCCAGCGAGGTGATGACAAACGCACCGAACAGACATTTTGCGGGCAGGCTCATTTTTTTCTCGGAAAACACGGTGAAAAGTATCAGCAGGCAAAGTCCGCCCGTCAGGGTCATTGTCCAGTGGGTGAATCCCCGAAACAGTATTTCGATAAGGGAGTATATCACTCCGCCTGTCAGAAAAACTATGAGATTTTTTGCAAAAGCGGGCATTTTATCTATCCTTTCTCAGTGGAATAGATATAGTATGCCCGCTTTTGCATTTTTAGTGCTTGGAATTTATTTCAGCTCGTCATTCAGCCGCTTTAATATGGTGGGATAATTGGTCATGCCGTTAAATATGCGGTAAATGATAACCTTTTTCTCGTCGTCAAAAATTCTGTACAGCATAAGATAATTTCCGATTATCAGCATACGAAAGCTCATTTTGGCAAGCTTTGCGTCGGGGGCTGTTATTCCCGAATATGGGAAGATGCTCAGCCGGTCCATTGCACGGAAAAAGGCTTCTTTCATCTTTACGGCACCCGAAACGCTGCCCAGCATTACAAATTGCGAAACGATCTCGGACATATCGTTGGCTGCTTCGGAGAGTATCTGCACGGTGTATTTATCGGAGGTTTCCATTGATAATATCCTCCAGCCTTTGTGAAACTTCCTCGGGAGTGAACACCTTTGCCCCGTTAAGGCGGTTTGCCTCCGCTTCAAGGAGCTTTTCACGCATATCAAGAAGTTCTTCACGATATGAATATGCTTCAAGGCTCATGACCACAAGGTCGCCTTCGCCGTTTTTGGTCAGAAAGACAGGCTGTTTTTCGGTCTTGCAGAATTCGGCAATGTCATTATACTCATTTCTCAGGCAAGTTGACGGTTTTATCATCATAACGCTCATCTCCCGTATAGTTTATTCTATACATATTATATCATAATTATATGCGAAATGTCAAGAAGGAAAAAATTTTGAAAAACCCCTTGACAAATCGGGAATGATACTGTATAATATGTAAAGGTTGGTCGCTTTACAATTATCGGAGGTGCAAATTTTGAACGAGGGTAAGGATCTTAATCTTTCAAATCTTCTTGATTATTATTCCGATATGCTTACCGATAAGCAGAGAGATGTTATCGAGCTTTACTATAATGAGGATATGTCCCTTGGCGAAATTGCCGAGTATGCCCATATTACCAGACAGGGCGTTCGGGACAGTATCAAGCGGGGCGAGCAGATACTCTATGAGATGGAGGAAAAGCTTGGCTACTGCAAAAAAGCCCGCATTTATCAGGATATGGTAAAAAGCATAGAAAAGCTTGCATCCGATATTGTCAAGGAAAACGGTATGTACAGCTACTCAAAGGGGCTGGGACGCCGTGCGGAGGCGATCATTGAAATACTGCACGAAAATGCAGATTTGCTGGAATGATTTGACGAAGGAGTGTTTTTATGGCGTTTGAGGGACTTTCGGAAAAGCTGGGCGCAGTTTTCAAGCGTCTGAAAAGCAGAGGAAAGCTTACCGAGGCTGATGTTAAGGAGGCTATGAGGGAAGTCAAGATGGCTCTCTTAGAAGCCGATGTCAGCTACAAGGTCGTTAAGGACTTTGTTGCTAAGGTTTCCGAAAAGGCTGTGGGTGAGGAAGTCCTTACCAGTCTTACTCCCGGTCAGCATGTTATAAAGATAGTAAACGATGAACTGATCGCTCTTATGGGCGAGCAGAATTCCCGTATAAATATACCATCCAAGCCGCCGTGCGTTATTATGATGTGCGGATTGCAGGGTTCTGGTAAAACAACTCACGCCGCCAAGCTTGCCAAGTATTTCAAGGACAACGGCAAGCGTCCGCTGCTGGTCGCCTGTGACGTTTACCGTCCTGCGGCTATCAATCAGCTTCAGGTGGTGGGAAACAAGGCGGGCGTCAAGGTCTTTGAGATGGGTCAGATAAACCCCGTGACCATTGCAAAAGAAGCCATCAAGCACGCCAAGGATTACGGCAACGATATGGTCATCATAGATACCGCAGGTCGTCTGCATATCGACGAAGAGCTTATGAACGAGCTAAAGACCATCAAGCAGGAAACCGAGCCCCATGAAATTATGCTGGTAGTCGATGCAATGACAGGTCAGGACGCCGTAAACGTTGCAAAGGCGTTTGATGATGCGCTGGGCATCGACAGCGTGCTTATGTCCAAGCTGGACTCCGACACCAGGGGCGGTGCCGCACTTTCCGTTCTGGCGGTAACGGGCAAGCCTATCAAGTTCGTCGGTATGGGCGAAAAGCTGGACGAGTTCGAGCCCTTCCACCCCGAGCGAATGGCTTCGAGAATTCTCGGAATGGGCGATGTGCTGACACTTATCGAGCGTGTCCAGACCTCCGTTGACGAGGAGGACGCCAAAAAGCTTGAGGAGCGGTTAAAGGAAAACAGCTTCGATATGACCGACCTTCTGGAGCAGATGAAGCAGATAAGGAAGATGGGTCCCTTAAAGCAGCTTATGGGTATGCTCCCCGGCGTTGCGGATAAGATAAAGGACGTTGACATTGACGACAGGCAGATGGACAGAATAGAGGCTATGATACTCTCTATGACCCCTGCCGAGCGTGCAAAGCCGTCCATTATCGACCCTAAGAGAAAGCGCAGAATTGCGGCAGGAAGCGGAAATACCGTTACCGACGTAAACAGGCTGCTTAAACAGTTTGAGCAGATGCAGAAGCTGATGAAGCAGATGGGCGTTATGGGAAGAAATGCCAAGGGCAAGAAAAACAAGCTTGCCGTTCCCATGAACCTTAGACGCAGATAATTTCGGCGAAAGCTGTTATTATATATGAGAATATTATTCGGAGGTGAATATAAATGGCAGTAAAGATCAGACTGAGAAGAATGGGTGCTAAGAAGAACCCCTTCTATCGTATCGTTGTTGCTGATTCCAGATATCCCAGAGATGGCAGATTTATCGAGGAGATCGGTTACTACGATTCCACAACTGAGCCCTCTACCGTAAAGGTTGACGCTGAAAAGGCTAAGAAGTGGATCGCAAACGGCGCACAGCCCACTGAAACAGTTAAGGCTCTGTTCGCTAAGAACAATATCCTGTAATTTGTGAAGTGCTGCGGCTTTGGCTGCTTTTGGGTGTTCCGTATAAGCGGACACCCACCTCTTTACGGGGTAAATTACATAAGATTTTTCGCAAATCGGCGATGTCCGACTTGCTTTTTTATATAAAATAAGGAGTTGACTTATTATGGAGGAACTGCTGAAAACCATTGCAAGCGGTCTTGTTGAAAATAAAAACGAGGTTTCCGTTACCGTTGACGAGCCCGATGCCGAGGGCGTTGTTGTGTACCATCTGCACGTTGCGTCCGACGATATGGGACGTGTTATCGGCAAGCAGGGACGTATCGCAAAGGCTATCAGAACCGTTATGCGTGCAGGCGCAGGCAAGATAAATCAGAAGATAATGGTTGAGATAGACTGATCATCATCAAATGCTATGGGGGCGGTTTTGCCCCCATTTTTTATATTTGGAGGTATTATCGGTAATGAAAAAATTTCTGGAAATTGCCAAAATAGTCGCTGTTCAGGGCATAAAGGGCGAGGTCAGGGCACAATATTGGTGTGACGATCCCGAATTTCTCTGCGAATTTGACACGCTCTATTTTGATAAGGAGGGAAAAAATCCCGCCGAGATAGAGTATGCCCGTCCCCATAAAAACGTGGTCGTTATGAAGCTGAAGGGTGTTGACACTCCCGAACAGGCACAGACCCTTCGCAACAGGGTACTGTTTATGGACAGAGATGAGGCTGAGTTGCCCGAGGGCTGCTATTTTATCCAAGATTTGATCGGGCTGGACGTGGTTGACGCAGACAGCGGCAAGGTTTACGGAAAGATTTCCGATGTTTCCTCCTACGGTGCGTCCGATATTTACACGGTGAAGAACGGCAGCGAGGAGTTTTTATTCCCCGCAGCCCCCGAATTTATCGAGAAAACCGACATTGAAGGCGGTAAGCTGCTGGTGCGTCCCATTGCGGGAATGTTTGACGGCGGCTCGGAAAACGGTGACGAGGAATGAGGATAGATATTGCCACCCTGTTCCCCGAAATGTGCGAAAGCGTTCTGTCCGAAAGCATTATCGGCAGGGCGAGAAAGGCGGGGAAGATAGAGATACACTGCCATCAGATACGGGACTACACCTTAGACAAGCACCGCCGTGTTGACGATACGCCCTATGGCGGCGGCATGGGAATGGTCATGCAGGCGGAACCCGTTTACAGATGCTGGCAGGCGGTCTGCGAAATGCTGCCCGAGCGTCCCCACACCATATATTTATCCCCCAAAGGCAGCACATTTACTCAGGCAAAGGCGGTGGAGCTTTCGCAAAGACCGTATATTTTTCTGCTTTGCGGGCATTATGAGGGTATAGACCAGCGGGTGCTGGACAGGATCGTTGACGAGGAAATATCGGCGGGCGATTATGTTCTGACGGGCGGGGAGCTGCCTGCGCTGATAGTTGCAGATGCGGTTGCCCGTATGTGCGACGGTGTTCTGCCCTCTGCCGAGTGCTACGAGGAGGAGAGCCATTTCGGCGGTCTGCTGGAATATCCTCACTACACCCGTCCCGAGGTCTGGGAGGGTGCGGAGGTGCCGCCTGTGCTGCTGACGGGACATCACAAAAACATTGCCGAATACCGTCACGCCGAGGCTTTGAGGATAACCGCCGAACGCCGTCCCGATATGTATGAGCGGTATATGGAGCTTCACCCGCCTAAGCCGCCCAAGCGCAGACGCCGCAGACATTCCTCCGACGAAAACAATGAATAAATTGCAAATTTAACATAAATTTTTCGGATTTGTTGAAAGCTTTGCATATTTATCACAAAAACAGCGGAGCTTTTTTAGCAAGAATTTTAGAAATTAAACTGTGAATTTCTGACATTATCGGACGAATTATCAACTTACAAAAACGTTTTAGCTTAAAAATTTATGTAGATACTGCATATATTTTTGTGTTGAATTTTGTACAGTTCTAATGAAGATTAGTTAATATTCACAAAATATTGCCCGCAATAATGGCGGCGATTAATTCAAAAGGCAGAAATTCTTGAAAAATGACGTTTGATAACAAAATTACCGTTGACTATAAGGCTCGGACAATGTATAATAAACTTATACAAAGTGATTAATATCATATCCTGTATTAATCAAAATGATAAAGGGTATAAGATTGGAGAGAGTATTATGTACGTTAAAGATGTAATGGTTCAGAATCAGGTTGGTCTTCACGCACGTCCCGCAACCTTTTTTATCCAGAAGGCAAATGAGTTCAAGTCTTCTATCTGGATCGAAAAGGAAGAGCGCAGAGTAAATGCTAAGAGCCTTCTCGGTATCCTTTCCCTCGGTATCGTTGGCGGTACTGCTATCAGGATCATCGCTGACGGCGCAGATGAGCAGGCTGCAGTTGACGGTCTTATTGAGCTGGTACAGAGCGGCTTCGCTGAGGAAAGCAGATAAATTGTTTTTCCGCATAAGGCTGCACAGTGCGCTGAGCGCTATATGAACGGTGGCGGTGTGCTGACGCCGGTAGGAAATCGCATTTTTGGGGCGTACCGTTTCGGTTCGTCCCTTTATTCTTTTTGAAAAAATGCTGCGGAGGTGGGTTATGAACAGCTTGAACGTACTTGTTTCCGCATATAAAAACGCTGACAGCGATGTGCTTATCTTCTCCGACAGCTTTGAGCTTATCTGGAGGAATCACCCCGAAAGCGGATTTATGTGCGGCGGAGAATCAATTTCTTGCGTTATCGGCGAAAGACCGCTTATGGACAACGGTTCTGCCGTATATAATGCTGTTTACGGCGGGAAAAGTTATCGGATAAACATTTTTGAGTGCCCCTTTGATGGTGAGCTTTTTTATGCTGCCGAGGTTTTGCCCGTTTCAAACAGAAATATTGTTGAGGATCCCGAAGTACGCAGGCTGCTGGACTGTCTTGCGGCACAGGTTTCGTCGTCGCTTAACAATGCGGGGTTTGCCCTTGACAATCTTGCTAAGGGAAGCTGTTCTGACCGCATTTCCCAGCTGAATGTCATCGATGATTCGCTGATGGGAATTTATCGTACAGTCCTGCCGTTTAGGGAGCTGCTTGACCTATATGAGGACAAGGAACGTCCCGTTTGCTGCGTTTCCAATGTTCTCGAAAAGCTTTGCTCGGATGTTAGGACGCTTATGCGTTCGGTGAAAATAAACAAAAATATCTTGGCGGGCGTTT
>JAEDOB010000241.1 GCA_016302225.1 Oscillospiraceae bacterium
CGCTGACGGCGACGTTACGGGACCATACGATCAGGCTGAAATGGTAAAGGAATTCTGCGATATTCTCGTAAACGAAAAGGCTGAGTGGTTCACTTCCTTTACAATGTATCAGTTCAGGGACAGAGGACGCCTTGGTCTGGAGATCGAGGACCCCAACAATCCCGATGTGGGCATTGAACAGCCCCTTATGAAAACCTACAAGGAGATAATTCACTCCGATTGGTTCCTGCCCGAAATGAAGCAGTCCGATGAAATTACTCTGCCCGTTACCCTCCGCTGGGGCGGTTCCGAGGACGCTGACGGTCTGGCTATTCCCCTGCATTTCGAGAAAAATCCTCATTTCTGCGAGGTGACCTTCGAGGACGACGGCAACTATATGCTGGAGATCAACGGCAAATGGTTCTACAAGTCCCCCAAGGCAAAGACTATCGACCTGATGAGCGCATTCTACGAGAAGCCCCTTGACGGTGCTTGCGATATGACTCTCAAGCTGTTCGCACCTCCCGCAAGCGGCGAGAACGATCCCTCTCAGGGCGCAGATTGGGCAGAAAACTACTATACAACCATCGAAAAGCTGCCTAAGATAAGAATTGAATTTGAGCCTGTGGAGAAGTGATTTTTTCGTTCGAAATGATTTTCCCCTGTCCCCTCACCTGCGGGACAGGGGTTTTTATCTGCATACACAAAGTTCAAATATTTTCAAAATCAAATGTTAAAAATTACGTGGTATAATTAGACTTATTATTCTATCGGAGGTAATGCCCATGGACAGCCTGATATACAGCCTTAACGCCACCGTCCCCGTGTTTCTGGTCATCGTTATAGGCTATCTTTTAAACAGAAAAGGAATGTTCAGCGACGGGTTTATTTCCTCCGCAAATAAGTTTATCTTCAACGTCTGCCTGCCCATAATGGTGTTCAAGGATCTGGCAAAAACGGATATTGTTTCCGATTTTGACCTTAAACTTGTTCTGTACAGTGCGATCATTACTACCGTTGCATTTGTTATTATCTGGATATGCGCAAGGCTGTTTATCAAGGATAAGTCCATAATCGGCGCATTCGTTCAGGCGGCATACCGAAGCTCGGTGGCTGTTATGGGCTTTGCGTTTATGATGAACATTTACGGCACGGCGGGCGACATTCCCATGATAATCATCGGCTGCGTCCCCCTTTACAATATTTATGCGGTAACGGTGCTGACCTTTGAAGCAGAGGACGCACAAAGCATCAGCAACAAAAGCGAAAAAATAAAAAAAGCCGCTGTGGGTATCGTCAAAAATCCCATTATAATAGGTATAGTTGTGGGCTCTCTCGGCTCGCTTATACATATTTACAATTGGCTGCCGCAGATATGTTCAAAGACCATAGACAATCTGGCTGCCATCGCCACTCCACTTTCACTGATAGTGATAGGAGCGTCCTTCGAGGGAAAGAAGGCTATTGCAAAAATCGTTCCGACCGCTGTCTGTTCTGCGGTCAAGCTTATTGCGATGCCCGCTGTGTTCCTGCTAATCGCCGTAAAGCTGGGCTTCCGTGATGATGCCCTGCTTGCGCTGGTAATAATGCTTGGCTCACCCACAACGCCGTCCTGCTATATTATGGCGAAGAATATGAAAAATGATGGCGTTCTCACATCAAGCGTAATTGCCGCAACTACCCTGCTTTCGTCGGTGACACTGACATTCTGGATATTCCTTATGCGATTTCTCGGATATATTTCCCGGTAAAGAACGGAGAATGACAAATGAAGATCGACCGACTCATAGGCATACTTTCCATTCTCCTACAAAAGGACAAGGTGACTGCCGCCGAGCTTGCGGAGAAATTTGAAGTGTCCCGCCGAACCATAATCAGGGACATTGAGGACATAAGCATGGCGGGGATACCCATCGTCACATCTCAGGGAAACGGCGGCGGAATTTCCATAATGGAGGGCTTTCGCATTGACCGAACGCTGCTGTCCTCCGACGATATGAAAGCCATAATGACGGGACTGAACAGCCTTGACAGCATCAGCGAAAGCAGCCGATACAAGCAGCTGATGAACAAGCTTTCCGCCGACAGCGACCATTTTGTGAACGCCGACAATAACATTATCATCGACCTTTCCATGTGGGACAAATCAGCCGTTTCCGAGAAGATAGAGCTGATAAAGTCGGCAATGGAAAAGCGTGAAAAGATAGCCTTCACCTACCTTGCCCCGAGCGGCGAAAGTGAGCGCACCATCGAGCCGTATCACCTGATATTCCAATGGTCAAGCTGGTATGTCTGGGGCTATTGCTGCTCAAAAAATGACTACCGAATGTTCAAGCTGACACGTATGACCGACCTTCGAAACAGCGGCGAAAAGTGCGAACCAAGAACCGTCCCGCCGTATACCTGCGACAAGCTTCGTCACACCGATGGCGGGATAACGGCGGAGGTGCTGTTTGACAAGTCCGTAAAATGGCGTTTAGCGGACGAATTCGGTTCGGAGATGCTCCGTGAAAATGCGGACGGCAGCATTAGCATGACCTTCACCTGGTCGGACACCGAGTCATTCTACCGCTACATTCTCACCTACGGCGACAAGGCGGAGATAATCTCCCCCAAGGAATACCGCAAGGAATTTGCCGAGCTGATAAAAAGCATTTCCGAAATATACAAATAACAAACCCTATCCCGTTTTTTGCAGGATAGGGTCATATTTTACGATATAGGTGCGGAGGACTGCTGAACTGCTGCGGCACCCTTTGCCTCAGATGCAGGCTCGGTGGTCGTTATCCGAGATGCAGGGGAACCGCCTGTTGTGCGGGGTACAGTGGTGGTCGCTGTTGTGCGGGGAGCGGATGCTGCTGTTGTTGTTGTGCGGGATTCAGCAGCTGTTCGGGGTGCCGTCGTCGCTGCCGTTGTAACGGACGCAGTCTGTGCAGCGGGTTCGGTCTGCGGTGCAGTAGTTTCCGCAGGACGTGCAGTCTGTGCAGTCGGAGCCGTTGTTTCGGGAGCAGCCGTGTCTTCGGGACGCTTGGAAACATATATCCGAACAGGTGCGCCTATGGGCATCTCTACCCCTGCGGGAGGCTCCTGCTTGATAACGAACTCGGGAGGCATTGACGTGTCCTCGGTTTCGATAACCGTATAGTTGATATTCTCCCCTTCAAGACGGCTTATGGCAATATTCAGAGGATTTTTCAGCAGATCGGGAACAATGATCTTGTCGGAATCGGCTTCCGTTTCGGAAACTGTTTCTGTTTCGGTGGCTTCGGTAATCTCGGTAACTTCTGTTTCTACGGGAACAGTTTCCGCAGGAGTTTCAACGGGAACAGTTTCCGCAGGAGCTCCGCCACCCAATGAACCGTTCATAAACATCATTGCGCCAACTCCGATACCGGCAAGCAGCAGACAAACCAGCACAACTGCGGGTGCCTTGCTCTTTTTCTTTTCGGCAGCGGGACGGTATTCCTCGGCAGGCTTAGGTTCGGATT
>JAEDOB010000242.1 GCA_016302225.1 Oscillospiraceae bacterium
TTATTTTATCGCATAAATTCCCATTGCATATAACTATACCAAAACATATGGACTTTTTTGAATCCAACTTCTTTTAGAAACCGGATATGCTGATCAACGGTCAGCGAAAAATAGTTTACTCCGCATCTGGCGTTATGTTCCCTTGCTTCTTCCGTTTTGCCGTGTCTTTGCTGATACCTTCCCCACCTTAGCAGCTTAGATTTTTTCAGCTCTTCATCTTCGGGAATTATATTTTCAAAGGTGATATAAATTCCGCCGTTTACCAATGAATCATATACACATTTTGTCGCTTTTCTTCGTTCTTCCTCGTGCATATAATGATGAGCTTGAATTGCCGTAACAACGTCAATACGTTCTTACGATAAGGATACTCGACAGACAGTCAGAACGTATCATAAAGTTTACGAGAAAAATAGGCAAAGGACTTGTCACTGCTGATCGTGACAAATCCTTTGCTTTTTTATTTCCGTTCCGACCGCCTGTGATCTCTGTACTCCTTAGGCGTCATTCCATAGAGTGCCTTGAATTTTCGGCAAAAATATCCCACATTTTCAAAGCCTGCTGTCTGAGCGATAACGGAAACGCTGTTTTCGGTTTCCGAAAGAAGCTTGGCGGCACGCTTCAAACGATATTCCAGAACATAATTTATGGGCGATGTATGCAGATAGCTTTTAAAAATATTCAGCACACTGCTTTTGCTTATGGAAACAGTTCTTGCAATGTCCTCCAAGGTTATGCGACGATAATAGTTTTTGTGGATATACTGCATCATTATTTGCAGCTGTGCTTGTGCCTGTGCGGAGGTTTTGGCGGTGTTTTGAGTATCGTTACGGCTTATGCTTTCGTAAATTTGCCCCCACAGCTTCATAATAAGCTGGGTTGTTTGCAGTTCGGATATGCTTTCCGATTCTTGGATCGCAAACACATTTCGTATCGTATCAAGCATCTCACACTGTTTTTCATCTGTCGGCGTTATTATTAGGCATTCAACCGAGGACAAAAGCACGGGCTTTATATATTTGCGGTAGATCAGACTATTTTCTGCAGCAATCAGAAGTGGGGAAAAGACCATGTTGGGAATAATTGCACTTGCACTGCTCTCGAACCGATGAATCACCTGTGTGTTTATGAAAATTGCTTCTCCGGCATTGAGCAAATATCTGCTGCTGCCCACAAGAAAATCTGCCGTACCCTTTTCTGCAAGCACAAGCTCAACCTCGGGGTGCCAGTGCCAGTCAATACAGTGCAGGTCAAAGAGCCATATATCCTCATAATAATAGCGGAAGGGATATTCCTCACTTCCGTGGCTTATGGTTTCACGAAGAGTTTCGTCGGTGATGATCTTTGCGTAGCCATCGTTTAGCTTCTTCAAGCTTATCCTTCCTTTTTGTGATATAGTGTAATAAAAATGTGATATTGTACATTGAAATATGTCGTATGTTATGATATGATACAATTATAACAAAAAGCGAAAGGAACGTCAAGATGAATTACAGAAAAACTCTTATTGCCTGTTATCTTGGATTTGTTACACAGGCTATTACAGCAAACTTTGCACCGCTGCTGTTTTTAACATTCCACAATGTTTACAATATTCCTCTCGGAAAAATTGCACTGATATCCTCCGTGTTCTTTATCACCCAGCTTATTGTGGATATTCTCTGTGCAAAGTTTGCGGACAGAATAGGCTATCGAAGATGCGTTGTCGGTTCTCAGCTGTTTTCGGCAGCGGGACTTCTGGGGCTTGCGTTTCTTCCTCAGATAATGCCCGACCCGTTTATGGGAATAATTATTAGCACAATAGTGTATGCGGTGGGCAGCGGTCTTACCGAGGTGCTTGTCAGTCCTATCGTTGAAGCCTGTCCCTTTGAGCATAAGGAGGCGGCAATGAGCCTGCTCCATTCCTTTTACTGCTGGGGTTCGGTGGGTGTTATCCTGCTTTCAACAGTATTTTTCGCGTTATTCGGTATAGAAAACTGGAAATGGCTTGCTTGTATATGGGCAATTATTCCGCTGTATAATATGTTCAATTTTATTGTCTGTCCCATCGAACACCCTACCGAGGACGGACAAGGTATGAGTATCGGAAGGCTTTTAAAAACGCCCGTGTTCATTATCTCCATACTGCTGATGATATGTGCGGGAGCATCAGAGCTTTCAATGGCACAGTGGGCATCTGCATTTGCGGAATCTGCTTTGGGTCTTTCAAAGGCTATGGGAGATATTGCAGGACCTTGTCTGTTTGCGGTGACTATGGGAATAAGCCGTTCACTGTACGGAAAATACGGTGACAGGCTTGACCTTATAAAATTTATGATAGGCTCGGGTATGCTTTGCCTTATATGCTATCTTGTTGCTTCCCTGTCGGATATTCCCATGCTTGGGCTTGCAGGCTGTATAATCTGCGGATTTTCCGTTGGAATAATGTGGCCCGGAACCATAAGCATCTGTTCGGGAAAAATGCCTTCGGGCGGTACGGCAATGTTTGCCCTTCTTGCCATGGCAGGCGACCTTGGCGGTGCAATAGGTCCCGGTATAGTTGGAAACATTTCACAAAATGCAGGAGATGATATTCGCAAGGGCGTGCTTGCAGGCTGTATTTTCCCGCTTGTGCTTGTTATTCTGACTTTTGTGATTTCCAAAAACGCTAATAAAAACAGGCAGGAATGAAAGATTATGACTATTTGAACTGTATTGTTCAAAAAATAAAGGAGGCTTATTAATGTCAATATTTCTAAGGAACCGCTGATTAAAACCACATTAAAATCCCAACGAATTCAAAGATTCGTCAATAGCTGAAATTTTACGAAAAAGCAAGACAAAAGCAAGTACAAATCCCCTGATTTTCCACCCCAAACAGGTCTTTTACCCTCAAAAGGGCATAGTTATCCCATAACCGGTCGGAAATCTTTTTGAACACGTTTCACCATCAACAGATTTGCACAGGCAAACAGCACATTCAGCTTGTTGAAATTCTTCGCAATTCCTTTGTATCTCACCTTGCGAAAGTTGAAAGTATCCTTGATGATTTTAAATGCGTGCTCAACCTTGCAGCGTACTGCCGATTTCCTGTAATCAATATATCTTTCCCAATCTATTGCATTGTCCGATACCTTCGGAAGGCTCTTCGGACGGCGGTTTATTCGATATTCTATATTTGCAAGATGTTCATCATTTCTTATCTCTTCACGCTTCTCTATACCCAGAAATCCCGAATCCCCGTAAACCACCTCATCGTCTTTTCGTATCAGTTTATGTGCTTCTGTAATATCGCGAACATTTGCCGATGTTGCCGTAATTGAATGCACAAGTCCGGAGCCTGCGTCTACACCGATATTGCATTTCATTCCGAATTTCCATTCGTTACCCTTCTTAGTCTGGTGCATTTCGGGATCTCGTTTTTTCTCTGCATTTTTTGTGGAGCTGGGTGCATTTATGATAGTTGC
>JAEDOB010000243.1 GCA_016302225.1 Oscillospiraceae bacterium
ATTCAGGGCTGCTTCTGTTCCTCAAAGGAGGTCGAAGCGGTGGTAGCGTTCATCAAGAGCGGCGGAACTGCCGATTACAGCGATGAAATTCTCCGTGAAATTGAGAAGAACGTTCCCGTGCCTAAGGGAGAAAAGGGTGCGTCCGACAGCGGTTCGGCTTCGGGGGATATGTTCGAGGACGATATGGTGGAGAAGGCTATTGAAGTCGTTATTGAAGCGGGACAGGCGTCCACGTCCTCACTGCAAAGGCGTTTGAAGCTTGGATATGCCCGTGCAGCACGTATAATCGACCAGCTGGAAGAGTTGGGTGTTGTGGGACCGTTTGAGGGCGCAAAGCCGAGAGCCGTGCTTATGACCCGTGAAATGTGGCTGCAAAGAAAGCTTGCTATGGAGGGCGGCGGAGAAACCGAGGAAGTGATTCCCGTTGAGCAGTCAAGTGATACATAATAGAAACGCTGATTTGATAACAGAAATTTCCTTTATTATTTCTAAAATAAATAGAAATGGGGCGACAGCAATGACAAAACAACGAAAAAAGTATCTGCTATTCACCTTAGCAGTAATAGCAATAGAAATATTGTATGTAGTGCTTGTTCTTTCGGACATTAGATTAATTAATCGTTTGGCGCAGTATCTATTCATGACGAGCTGGTTCTTGGAAATACACGTATGGTTTGTTACACTGCCAATACTGATACTTATGAATGTGCTGGCGTATGTTTATACGGTCAAGAATGACAATGCTGCTATGGTCTTTACGGTGTTAGGCGGTGCCATAGGAGGACTTTTTGCCTTAAAGAAAAATCCCGGTTTCAGGTTTAACCGTGCGGCACATTATCTTTACATTGCTCAGTTTATTCTGCTGTATGCGCAGCAGATCATTAATATTATAGTTTTTTTGAATATTATTAGTATTCGAGCATAAAAAACGTAAATTCGGAGGAATTATAATGCCATTTTTGCCTATTTCCAAACAGGATATGACCGACAGAGGTATTGGGCAGCTTGATTTTATCTGCATAACGGGGGACAGCTACGTTGACCACCCCAGCTTCGGTATTTCCATTATTTCCAGAATGATCGAGGACTGCGGATTTACCGTTGGCATAATCGCTCAGCCCGACTGGCACAGCGACCGTGATTTCAAGAAGTTGGGCACTCCGAAATACGGCTTTATGGTAACCGGAGGAAATATCGACTCCATGGTGGCGCATTACACCTCCGCAAAAAGAAAGCGTTCCGACGACGCCTACACTGCGGGGGGCAAGGCGGGAAAGCGTCCAGACCGTGCGGTTATCGTGTACTGCAACAAGCTTCGTGAGATTTACGGCGATGATATGCCTGTCTGCATCGGCGGATTGGAGGCTTCGCTTCGGCGTTTTGCCCATTATGATTATTGGGACGATGCGGTTCGTCCGTCCGTTTTATTGGACAGTAAGGCTGACCTGCTGATGTACGGAATGTCCGAGCATCAGATAGTTGAGATCTGCAAACGTCTGGCGGCGGGGGAGAATGTGCACAATCTGACCGATATTCGGGGGACTTGCTATCTGACCGAACCGAAGAATACTCCGCTGGGGGCGGTGGAATGTCCCACATATAAGCAGGTTTGCGAGTCAAAGGAAATGTACGCAAAGGCGTGCCGTCAGCAGTATGACTGGCAGGACGAAATTTACGGAAAAACGATAATCCAGCGTCATGGGGACTATATGCTTGTGCAGAATCCGCCTGCGCTTTCCCTCACCACCGAGGAGCTTGACCACGTTTACGAGCTGCCGTATATGCGGACTTATCACCCTAGTTATGAGCCTTTGGGGGGCGTTCCGGGAATTGAGGAAGTGGAATTTTCTATCACACATAACAGGGGCTGCTTCGGTTTCTGCAACTTCTGCTCCATTGCTCTCCATCAGGGCAGACGAATTTCCGTCAGAAGCGAGGAATCTGTTCTCAGAGAAGCAAAGCTGCTGACAACTCTGCCGAATTTCAAGGGATATATCCACGATGTTGGCGGTCCTACGGCGAATTTCCGTCATGTTTCCTGTGAAAAGCAGCTGACAGCGGGGCTTTGCAAGGGGAAGAAATGCCTTGCGCCCACGCCTTGCAAAAATTTGCAGGCAGACCATACGGAATATCTGGAAATGCTTCGGAAAATTCGGAAAATCGACGGTGTTAAGCGGGTTTTCATTCGATCGGGTATACGATATGACTATCTGATGGAGGACAAAAACGAGGAATTTATGCGGGAACTGATCGAGTATCACGTCAGCGGACAGTTAAAGGTCGCGCCCGAGCACTGTTCGGCGGTGGTGCTGGACAAAATGGGTAAGCCGCATATTGAAGCGTATAAAAAGTTTCAGGACAAGTTTTACAGAATAACCAAGCAGGTGGGCAAGGAGCAGTATTTGGTGCCGTATCTCATGTCGTCCCACCCGGGCAGCACGCTGAAAGAGGCTGTGGAGCTGGCGTTATTCCTGAAAAGTCTGAAAATTCGTCCCGAACAGGTTCAGGATTTCTACCCGACTCCGGGAACCATCTCCACTTGTATGTTTTACACGGGACTTGACCCCTACACAATGGAGAAGGTGTTTGTTCCGAAAACCGCCGAAGAAAAGGCAATGCAGAGGGCACTTTTGCAGTATTTCAAGCCCGAGAACAAGAGAAAGGTCATTGAAGCGCTGAAACGTGCGGGACGAACAGACCTTATCGGCTATGGAAAGGACTGCCTTGTTCAGCCCGATAAGGAATATATAGCCGAACAAAACGCAAAGAATAAACGAAACGTTAAGGGAAATAACAGAAAATGTCAGGAACAAAAAGGAAACGCAAACAAAATAAAAAGAAATTCCCGTGGGAAACGCTGAAAAAGCTTCCGACTGCATTAGCTGTCATTCTGCTGGCGGCGGTTTTCGTCCTGGGCGTGCTTCACGAAATGGGTATGATAGACCTGTCGAAGTATTTTGCGGGTCAGGCGGTTTCGGAGAAGGTACAGGTTCCCGAGGGTTATGAAAATGCCGAAACGAAGGTGCATTTCATTGATGTTGGTCAGGGCGACAGCATTTTCATTGAAACGACGGGGAAAACTATTCTCATAGATGCGGGGGAGCGGGAGTACGGCGAAAAGGTCACCGAGTACATCTCCGCTTTGGGCGTTAAGAAAATCGACATTGTGATAGGCACCCACCCCCATTCCGACCACATCGGCGGATTGCCGCAGGTGCTTGAAAGCATTGAAGCGGGCTTGATAATTCTGCCGAAAATTCCCGATGAAATGGTGCCTGCCACCAAGATCTATGAGCAGCTTCTAACGGTCATTGCCAACAAGCAGATTCGTGCGGTGATGGCGTCGGATACCCTGCGTTTCGACTGGTCGGACAGTGCGGGCGAGCAGCTTTCTTTTGAAATTTTGGGTCCGCTTTCCGACGAATACACCGATCTTAACAATTTT
>JAEDOB010000244.1 GCA_016302225.1 Oscillospiraceae bacterium
CGTTCGGCGGACTATTTCCCGCTGATTCCTTACGGATTCATTTTTATGGCGGGGACGTCACTTTCGGCGTACATAAAGGCAAAACGGGACAGCCTGCCGTCCTTTTGTATGAAAAGAGTGCCGCTTTTATGCTTTATGGGCAGGCACAGTCTGATAATATATTTTGTTCATCAGCCCCTTGCCTTTGGGGTATTGGCTTTGCTTGATAAATACATATAAGTGGGTGTTTCCCCGCCGAAGGCGGGGAAACACCCACCCGAACACGTCACTCGGAAAGCAGAAATGTCAGTAAAATCGGCGGTGTCTGCGATTTGACAATTCATTGATTTGAGGTAATATATGGAAAACTTAACGAATATCGGTGTGATAAAAGAGCTTTTTGAGCGTCACGGCTTCTCATTTTCAAAAACGCTGGGACAGAATTTTCTGGTAAATCCCGCAGTTTGTCCGAAAATTGCGGAGCTGGGAAACGCAAGAAAAGGCTTCGGTGTTATTGAAATTGGCACAGGCGTGGGCGTTCTCACTCATGAGCTGGCAAAGCGTGCGGACAAGGTGACCGCCATTGAGATTGACGAGCGGCTTATCCCCATTTTACGGGAAACTCTGGCAGAGCATAACAACGTCCGCATCATCAACGAGGACGTTATGAACGTTGACCTGAATGCCCTTATCAAGGAGGATTTCGGGGGACTTGAGGTGGCTGTCTGCGCAAATCTGCCGTATTATATCACATCGCCCATAATTATGATGCTGCTGGAAAGCCGCCTGCCTATCACATCGGTGACGGTCATGGTTCAGAAGGAGGCTGCGCAGCGTTTGTGTGCCGAGCTTGGGACGAGAGAGGTCGGTGCGGTGTCCGTCTGCGTGAGATATTTTTCCGAGCCTGAGATCCTTTTCAACGTGTCAAGGGGCAGCTTTATGCCGCCGCCCAACGTGGATTCCTGCGTTATCAGGCTGAATGTGCGAAAGGAGATACCGTGGGAAGTCACCGATGAAAAGAAGTTTTTCAAGGTGGTAAGAGGGGCGTTCTCGCAGCGTCGGAAAACCATGGCGAACTCCCTTTCTTCGGCACTTTCTTTGGATAAATCGTACGTGACTTCGGTGCTGGAGGAGTGCGGACTGTCCCCGTCGGTGCGTCCCGAACAGCTTAAAATGGAAGATTTTATCGCAGTTTCCGAAAGGATAGTTTTGATATGATGAAAAAAATTGCTGCCCTGACAGCTGCCGTACTGCTTTTGTCGGGCTGTCGGAAAATTGAGGACACTCCCGTTTCCGCCGACCTGCCTATGCCCGAAACAACGACAGTTTCCGAAACAGAGCCAACCACCGTCACCACGACGGAAACGCTGCCCCCCGAACCCGAATATGCGGAAATTTCCTTCCTTGCGGTGGGTGACAACCTTATCCATTCCAGTCTTTACAAGCAGGCGGCGAACCGTGCTGCCGAAAAGGGCGAAACGGGCTATGACTTTGATTATGCGTATAAAAATGTACGGGATATGATAGAGCCTGCGGATATTGCGGTCATAAATCAGGAAACGCTTATCTGCAACGGCATTTACGAGCCGTCAAGCTACCCTTGCTTCAACTCTCCGCCCGAGTTGGGGGACTATATGCTGGATATGGGCTTTGACGTGTTCACCATTGCCAATAATCACACGCTGGACAAGGGCACGGACGGTCTGTCCGCTTGTCTTGATTACTGGAACGACCGTCCGCAGGCTGTTGTGGCGGGCGCATACCGTGACAAGGAGGACGAAAGCCGTATTCGCACCCTTGAAAGGGAAGGCGTCGTGTTCTCGTTTCTGTCCTATACCGAGTCGCTGAATGGTTTGTCCCTGCCCGCAGATTCGCCGCTTGTTATAGGCAGAACCGAGGACGTTGAGCTTATTTGCAGTCAGATAAAGGCTGCAAAGGAGGTTTCCGACCTGTGCGTTGTGTCCCTCCATTGGGGCGTGGAAAATTCCGATATTATCAGCGATTATCAGCGTCAGACGGCGAAAATTCTGGCTGATGCGGGGGCTGACATTATTATCGGAAATCACCCCCACGTGCTTCGGGACATTGAGGTCATCGAGCGTGAGGACGGCGGAAAGACGGTCTGTGCGTACTCTCTGGGAAATTTCATCTCGGCGCAGAGTGTGGGACAGAACCTTATCGGCGGGGTGCTTACCTTTGACCTGACCGTTAAGCTTGACGATATGACCTATGAGCCGTCGAACATACGGCTGACGCCCATAATTACCCATTATGACGGGAATTACGGAAATGTCCGTGTTTACAAGCTTTCGGAATATACTCCCGAAATGGCGGCGTCAAACGGTGTGCGGAATTTCTCGAAATTTAGCTATGATTACATATTTGCGGTTCTCGAAAAGAATATTAATGCGGAATATCTTAATGCTGAAAGGATAGATGAAAATGGCGAAATCCAAGGGGTGCAAGACCAAGCTGCTGCTTCTTGAACGGATTTTTAAGGAGCGCACCGACAGCACTCACACCATAGGGCTCAGCGACATAATGAACGAGCTTGACAAGCTGGGCATTACCGCCGAAAGAAAGGCACTTTACGATGACATCGACGCTCTCAGGGCTATGGGTATGGACATTCGCCTTAAAGGGCGGGGACGGTATTATCTGGCGGAAAATGTTTTCTCCGCTGCCGATTTGAAGCTTCTGGCGGAGCTTATTGCGTCCTCACGGCTTATTTCGGCGAAAAAATCTGCGGAAATGTGCGGCAAGCTGGAAACTCTGGCGAGCATTTACACCGCTCCCGAGCTGAAAAGAAATGTGTTCGTTGCGGACAGAATGAAGGCGTCCGACGGCGATGTTATGGGCTGCGTGAACGCTGTGCAGGCTGCTGTGGCTGCGGGTGTGAAGCTTAGCTTTCGGTATATCTCCTACATTACGGGAACGGACGTGGTTCTTGCGGAAAATGGACGGCTGTTCACCGTTTCGCCTTTGGGTGTCATACGTTCGGGGGGCGTTTACTACATTGCTGCCGATCTGGACGGGGAGGACAGGCTGTTTCGGGCTGACAGGGTGACCGAGCTTGTTACGGAAAAAGAGCCGTCCGTTAAGCGGAAGTACAATCCTGCGGAATTTGCGGCGAAAATCGACCCGCTGTTTTCGGAAAATCCAGAAACGGTCACGGTGGAATGCGGCGCAGATGCTCCCGCAAGGCTTTATGACATTTTCGGGCGGGATATGAGCGTGGTATCTCCCGACGGGGAAACCTATCTTATCTCCGTAAAAACCGCTTTAAACCGTGAATTTTTCAGCTTGATAGCGTCCTTGGGCAGCGGCGCAAGGATAATTCTCCCCGAATATGCGGCGGAGGAATATGAGGATTTTGCAAGGGGACTTGTTGCAGAAGAGGACGAGGAGGACGATTTTATTTTCTCTTGAAA
>JAEDOB010000020.1 GCA_016302225.1 Oscillospiraceae bacterium
ATCGGCGACCCACTTTGCAAAAATAGAAATACTAAGGCGTCGGGCGAAAATGTTAGGCTGTAATTTTCAGCCGAAGCTGCGGCTTTTTGCAATTTTACAGATGTAACCGAGGTAAATTACCCTAAAATATCGGCGACCCACTTTGCAAAAATAGAAATACTAAGGCGTCGGGCGAAAATGTTAGGCTGTAATTTTCAGCCGAAGCTGCGGCTTTTTTGCAAGCTTACGGCTGTTACTGAGGTAAATCACCCTAAATATAAATAGAAATACAACAAAATTGGATATAAAAAACAGAAATATACAAAAACCGCCCCGAACTGAGTCCGAGGCGGCGATTATTTTTGAAATTATCAGATCTGTGCGGAGTAGTTGGGAGCTTCCTTTGTGATGTAAATATCGTGAGGGTGGCTCTCCTTGAGGCCTGCGCCTGTGATTCGTACAAATTTTGCTCTTTCGTGGAGTGCGGCGATGTCTTCGCAGCCGCAGTAGCCCATACCGGAACGGATACCGCCGACCAGCTGGAAAATAGTATCGGAAACAGTTCCCTTGTAAGGAACACGGCCTTCAACGCCTTCGGGAACGAGCTTCTTGGCGTCGGACTGGAAATATCTGTCCTTACTGCCGTGAGCCATTGCGCCAAGGCTGCCCATACCACGGTAAACCTTGAAGCTTCTGCCCTGATAGATCTCGGTTTCGCCGGGAGCTTCGTCGCAGCCTGCCAGCAGAGAGCCGAGCATTACGACGTTTGCGCCTGCTGCGAGAGCCTTGACGATGTCGCCGGAATACTTGATTCCGCCGTCTGCGATAACGGGGATATTATGCTGCTGAGCAACGCACGCAACGTCGTAAACAGCGGTGATCTGGGGCACGCCGATACCTGCGACAACTCGTGTTGTACAGATGGAGCCGGGGCCGATGCCGACCTTCAGACAGTCTGCGCCTGCTGCGATAAGGTCCCTTGCAGCCTCGGCAGTTGCGATATTTCCTGCGATAAGAGGAGTGTTGGGGAATCTTTCCTTTATCAGCTTCACGCAGTTAATGATGTTTGCCTGATGGCCGTGAGCGGAGTCCAAAACAAGGACGTCGACCTGTGCGTCGATAAGAGCCTTTGCTCTGTCCAGGACGTCGGCAGTCACGCCGAGAGCGGCGCCGCAGAGCAGTCTGCCGTTCTTATCCCTTGCGGAATTGGGGTACTGTACGGATTTTTCTATATCCTTGATGGTGATAAGTCCCTTTAATGCGCCGTTTTCGTCAACCAGCGGCAGCTTTTCAATCTTGTGCTGCATGAGGATCTTCTGAGCTTCCTCAAGAGTGGTTCCCACGGGGGCGGTAACGAGGTTTTCCTTGGTCATTACCTCTTTGATGCGAATGCTGAAATCTGTCAGGAAACGAAGGTCACGGTTTGTCAAAATACCGATAAGCTTGCCCTTTTCATCAACGATAGGCACGCCCGAGATCTTGTACTTGCCCATGAGATCGTCGGCTTCCTGGACGGTTTTTTCGCCTGTCAGGGAGAAAGGATTGACGATAACGCCGTTCTCGGAACGCTTTACCTTGTCAACCTCGTCGACCTGCTGCTCAACGCTCATATTCTTGTGAATGATGCCGATACCGCCCTCACGAGCGATTGCGATAGCCATTTTCGACTCGGTTACGGTATCCATTGCAGATGTCATTATCGGTGTATTAAGCATAATATCTCCCGCAAGCCTTGTGTTCAGCTTTACGAGATTAGGAGTTACGTCCGACGCTCCGGGTATAAGCAGCACGTCGTCAAATGTGAGTCCTTCTTTTCCAAACTTTGAATTCATATCCGTATCTAACATTCTTTTTACCTCCCGAAAAATCTTATATTCCCTATATTTTACCCCAATTATCCCGTTTTGTCAATGATTTTTATATGAACTTTATGGACAAAGTTTTATATGTGAAACCGCTGTTTTTTGCAGTCGTAATTCACAGTTTTGTTATATTTCTGTTTATTTAAAACTGAAATATTTTCTTTATTCAAGATATTTGTCTGCTTCTTGTATATCTGACAATGTATTATACTGACTGTTTATTATCTCATACTCGAAACAGGTCTTTTCTCCTGCTTTTCCGATTATTACGGTGGAATTTACACCGTCTGAGCGGAACAATTCTATTTTCTCCCCGTTCTTTACCTCGCTGACAAAATTTATCCGCATATCGCTGATGTCCGCTTCAAACTCCTCGGGGGACATTATATCGGACGCTACGTCTGCGTACACGGCGTTGTAGACGTGTCCGTTGGCATCTATGTCGGTGTTGTGAGCTGTCCATTCTCCTGCTTTTACAGCGTCCTCAGCGGCGATCTTGGCTATGGGCAGGGCTTTCAGCTGTCTGTCGGTGACCTGGGGCATATCGTAGCCGAATTGTCCGGGACGATAGATGCGTCGGGTGTTCGGGTCAACCAAAAGCCAGCCTGTAAGTGCTTCTATCAGTATATTTCCCGTGGATTTATCCGAAAAGTATAATCCTCGCAGGAACATTGCACCCTTTTTGCCGCATTCCCAGGTAGAAATGGTCAGCTTTTGCTTGGACGTGGGATAGCTGTTGATATGCACCGACGCTCTGGACGTGAGGAAAACCATATTCATATCCCACAAAACCTCGTGCGAAAATCCCTTTTCGGTATAGTCATACCCTGCGACCTCGGCGCATATCCGCAAAATTGCCGACATTTTCATTCTGCCCTTATAGTCGCAGTCGAAAAACTGCACGTCATAATCGAAGCTTGATACCGCTTTATACTCGCTCATTTTGCATTTTCCTTTCTGAAAATTGGTAATTTCTGTTTATTCTATAATACTAGTAGTATTATTTTGAGTAATATAACATATTGTATTCAGTAAGTGACTTGTTTTCAACACTTTTTACCGTGTTTGTTGATACATTTAGGTGTTTATAGCTGTACATAGAAATATCCTGACAGGTTTTGTAGGGGAAAAAGCATAGCTTTGGTTTTCTGTGCCGCAATTACCGAAAGAACTCTTGAAATCTGCGGGCGGGGAAACCCCGCCCCTACAATAATGCTGTTTTATGGATTGCTATAGTCGGGGACACCGAACAATCAACTTTTTCCTAACCGTATATGATTTAACCCCGCTTTCGGGACTGTTTTTGCCCGAAAACAGGGTGTTTTATAACTTTTAGCACGGCATTTCCGCCGAAATTTATTCTTCTGTCAGCTTATGCACCAGCTCGGTGAGATCGTCCTTGCCGTAAAACTCGAAGCAGAGCTTTCCGCTGCCGTTTTTGGTATCTATGGTGACCTTTCTGCCCAGCAGATTTGTCAGGCTAAGCTCCATTTCCGTATAAAAGCTGTCCTCTCCGTTGAAAAACTGCGGGTCATCGGCAGGGTCAACGTCAATATTCACGGGCGGTTCGTGCTTTGCGGGAATGTCATTTTTGCCCTGTGCAAGCTTCTCCAGCGCCCTTACGGACATTCCGTTCATTGCCTTTGCCGCAAAATTCAGCTGCATTTCCCTGTCATTCAAGCCGCATATGACCTTTGCATGACCTGCGGTAATGTCGCCCTCTGTGACCATCTGCTGCACCTCCGGGGGGAGATTTAGCAGTCTGAGAGCGTTTGTTACGGCAGTTCTGGACTTTCCGACCACCTTTGATACCTGGTCCTGTGTCATACTGAACCGTTCGATAAGGTCCTTATAGCCCTGCGCTTCTTCGATGGGATTCAGGTTTTCTCGCTGCAAATTCTCGATAAGGGCAATCTGCATGGTTTCCTGGTCGTTTAAGTCACGGACGATTATGGGAACCTCGCTGAGCCCCAGCATTCTGCAGGCTCTCCAGCGGCGTTCTCCCGCTACTATCTGATACCCGCCGCTTTCCAGCGGACGCACCAAAATAGGCTGTATAAGCCCGTGCTGGCGTATGGAATCCGCAAGAGCCTGTATGGACGCCTCGTCAAAGCTGCGTCTTGGCTGGTTTTTATTTGGCTCAATTTCGGATATTCTTGCGGTCTGTGCGTTCTTTGAATCTATGGAATTGTCATCGAGAAGGGCGTCCAGACCCATTCCCAGCACTTGCTTTTTTGCCATTTTATCCTTATGTTCCCTTTTTACGGAAACATTCTCCTTTCCGATAAATTATAACACAAACTGTCAGACGGGAAGCAAAGGCTGCTCCTTATACTATCCCCGGGGCGATGTGAACCGAGTTTTATATACCGCCAAATTGCCCCAAAAACTGCGATTTTCGAGAATTCACAAAGTAAAATCTCATAAAAATTATACCTTAGCGGGCGTTTTCTTCTTTCTGGTAACATTTTCCCTTGCCAGAACCTCAAGACACAGCTTTTCGTAATACTCCGCACCCTTGGACGCCTTGTCGTAATAGCAGACAGGCTTTCCAAAGCTGGGAGCCTCGGAAATACGCACATTTCTCGGTATGCAGGTCTTGAACACCTTTTCGGGGAAATGCTTTTTGACCTCTCTGACTACCTGAGCAGTGAGATTTAGTCTACTGTCGTACATGGTAAAAAGTATTCCCTCAATGTCGATGGTGGGATTATAACGCTGCCTTACCAGCCTGATGGTTTCTATCAGCTGCGACAGACCTTCCAGCGAGTAGAATTCGCATTGCAGCGGTATCAGAACAGTATCGCAGGCGCAGAGGGCGTTCAGCGTGAGCAGACTGAGGGACGGAGGGCAGTCCAGCAATATGTAGTCATAGTCCTGCTTACAGGTCAGAACCTGCATTTTCAGGCGATTTGTGCGGTTATCCAGCTCAACCAGCTCAATATCTGCACCTGCCAGCGACGACGAAGATGTCACAACGGACACATTTTTGAATTCCGTTTCGATAATAGCGTCCTTGATAGGTCTTTCGCCGATAAGAACGTCATAAACCGTGACTTTTACGTTCTTCTTTTTGATGCCGAAGCCGGTCGTCGTGTTGCCCTGCGCATCCATATCAATGCAAAGCACCTTTTTTCCGTGGATTCCCAGCACTGCCGCCAGATTTACTGTGGTCGTGGACTTTCCTACACCGCCCTTCTGATTGGCAATCGCTATAATTTTAGCCATATTAAACCTCCGCTGTATCCTTGTTCTGATAATTACTGCCCATCAAAAGGGACAAATCTCATACTTATATTATATCACATTCTCAGATTAAATCAATAGCTTTTGGCAAATTTCTATAATTTGTGCAGTTTCAAGCATTATTACGTGATGTTTTGCACATATTGGAATGTTTCACGTGGAACAATTTAAATTGGTATCCGAATAACGTACTCGATACAGTTGTCATTTTGTGTTTTCTTAGAATCCGCATTGATGCCCGCAGCCCTCATCATATCAATTGCATGATTTATCGTGTTCACAAACAGCTTTACATTTTTGAATGCAGCACTTCTCCGTCTAAGGCTTGCTCGCTCATTTTCCTTGACTATCATATTGTTTATGTAACGCTCCGTCTGTTCGACATTAAAGTTAAATTTTCTGATTTTTTCGATAGTATCAAGCCTTTCTTCGGGAGATTGCAGCTTTAAAAGTGCCCTTGCATGACGTTCGGTAAGATTCAACTCCACAATCTGACGCCGCTCAGCTTCGGTTAGCTTTAGCAGACGCAGCTTGTTAGCAATGGTCGACTGCGATTTTCCAAGCTTAACAGCAGCGTCCTCCTGTGTCATACCATAAAAATCTATGAGCTTTGCAATTGCACAAGCCTCATCAAAAAAGTTTAAATCCTTTCTCTGAATGTTTTCTACCAACGCCATAACAGCTGAATTTCGCTCGCTGATATTCATAATAATACAAGGAACCGTTCTCATATCAAGAAGCTTTGCCGCTCTAAGCCGCCGCTCACCTGCTATCAACTCATAACCAAATTCAATCTTCCTAACCGTAAGCGGCTGAAGAATACCATTGCACTTGATGCTGGCAGCCAGCTGGCTCAATCCCTCATCATCAAAATTTTTGCGGGGCTGATGCGGATTTGGTGTTATCATATCGGTTTGTATTTCAACAACCTTATTAATTGCCGTTTTATCTATCAGACCAAAGAAATTACTCATATTGATACTTCCTTTCTCTTTTTATAACAAATACATTCGAAGCTGATAATTTAATAATCTGCAAAATTAAAACAAAGCCTTTCACCTATATAAGCACCAAACATTCGTTAGGTTTCATCAGTTATGTTTCTTTTGCTATGTCGATTATATCATAAATATACAATTTTTTCCAGTAAAAATATTCGACATAATAGTTGAGATTTCATTTTTTTAAAATACTTTTCCGATAAATTCTTTATAATAATGTGTTGCTATACGCTGTTTTTGTCGATTATTGCGATATTTTTTTCAAAATGGCTTTGTAAATATAAAAATACGGAGCAATTCAACCGAACTACTCCGTATTTTTAGCGTACTATTCGAGTAACCGAAATACATTAGGGAAAACAACATTTTTTCAGTATATACTTGTCGAAAAATGTTTCACGTGGAACGTTCCGATTTCCTGCTGTTAAAATAATCTCTTGCTGTTACCGAAACATTACAAATATGGTTTTTATAACAATCAACCTTGAATTCGGAATTAAGATGAGTTTTCAACGCGTCCAAACGAAAGCTCTTGAAGGAATTATGCACAGAAGCTGCGCCCAGTTCACAAAAAGCAACATCTAAAAGCAATTTAATTGCTTCACTTCCATATCCAACACATCTGAACACATTTTCAATAATTATCCCCATTTTGTAATAATCTTCATAAGAACCGATTATGTCATTTTTATATATCCAAACCTCTCCGATGAAAGTACCACCAGAAATACGAACAACATAAGCATAGTACCGCATAGGGAACCCGTTTATCCAATAATTATACCAATCATAAAAACCATCATCAGGGAAATCAATACAACCACAACTGTCGGATGACCTATTGAAATACATTGTATCGGGATCAGCCAATAATTTTTGTCGATACCATAATTCAGAAAAGTCAGGAATGTGTAACCGCAAACGTTCCACAATCCACCTCTTCAAACAATAAAAAGACTATACCGCTTGATCAATGCACCCGATAATAAAAAACATCGCTTATTTTCATAAAACTTAAAGTGATTTCTTCGCGATCTGACCGGCATTTCGGGGATATTTTGTCGATGTTGAAGTAATTTTGCTTACTATCGCAAGTATTCTTTTATCTCCGCATGGAAGAGAATATTCAACGGTTTTTTCAATCCTTCCACCTAATAATTTAACTGCATTTTCCCCCGCAGAAATATCCTCGTTAGGACCTTTCATAGCTAAAAAACAACCACCGACCTTAACGAACGGCAGGCAATACTCTGCCAAAACAGGCAGAGGAGCAACTGCTCTTGCAACAGCGAAATCAAATTTTTCTCTTAGCTGCGGGTCACGTCCTCCGTCTTCGGCTCTGGAGTGTATGCAGTTAAATTCTGAGCCTGTAATTTCTGAAGCCTCTTTCAGAAAATTCACTCGTTTTGCAAGACTGTCCAAAAGTGTCATTCGAAGATCGTCACGATAAAGCTTCATCGGTACTCCGGGAAAACCTGCCCCTGTTCCGACATCTATAACAGAAGCATTTTCGGGGATCGTAACCATTGTCATTGGCAGCAAGCTATCAAGGATATGCTTTTCACTTATACCCTCACTATCTGTTATTCCTGTCAGATTCATTACCTTATTTTTTTCCACAAGAAAGTCTGTGAATTTGTTGAATTTATCATAAGCTTGTTCTGTCAGTTTCAAATTATTATCCGAAAATACATTTTTCATTTTCTCAAATTCTATAAGCAAACATAACATCTCCTAAATTAAAAATAAATAGAAATTACAATTTCAGTAAATAATACAATATTTCTATTTATATAAGTATTTGAAATAAATATATTTCTGTTTTATATTTCCAATTGTAATATATTTCTATTATATAATAAACAGAATTTTATTATAAATCAAGGTGTAAATCCTTATGCGCCGCTAACCAAATAAGCAACACCGAAACATCGGCAGGCGACACACCGGAAATCCTTGAAGCCTGACCAATATTCTCGGGCTGTATCTTATTCAATTTCTCGTATGCTTCAAGACTTAATCCACCTATCTCCCGGTAATCAAAATTGAGAGGAAGCTTTTTCGCTTCAAGTGTTTTCATCTGTTCAGCCTGCATGATCTGACGGTCAATATATCCCTCATATTCTATCTTCAGCTGTGCCTGCTCCCAAACTTCATAAGGCAGTTCGGGGCGCTCGGAATCAAATGGCGCAAGGTCAGTATATGAGATCTGCGGACGCCTAATAAGATCAGCCATCTTAACACCCGTCTTAATAGCAGATGTCCCCTTCTCCTCCAGCATTGCATTAAGCTCAGCAGTCGGGCTTATAGTCACCTTTCGAATACGAGCAACCTCTTTTTCAATAAGTTCTTCCTTTTTAAGAAAAGCATTATATCTCTCGTCCGAAATAAGTCCAATCTCGTGACCGATTGGAGTTAAACGTTCATCAGCATTATCCTGACGCAGCAAAAGGCGATACTCGCTTCTGGAAGTCATCATGCGGTATGGATCAGAGCAGCCTTTGATAACAAGATCATCAATCAGTGTGCCAATATAAGAGGACATTCTGGTGAGCGAAATAAGCTCCTTGCCCTGAGAATGCCTTGCAGCATTTATTCCTGCAATCAGTCCCTGAGCTGCGGCTTCTTCATAACCCGATGTTCCGTTGAACTGTCCCGCACCGAAAAGTCCGCCAATTTTCTTGAATTCCAGAGTATTTCTCATCTGCAAAGGGTCGACGCAGTCATACTCTATGGCATAAGCATTTCGCATGACCTCAACATTTTCCAGACCTTTTATAGTCCGCAAAAAAGCAAGCTGAACATCTTCGGGAAGCGACGACGACATTCCCTGCAAATAGCATTCATCTGTACCCAATCCCATAGGCTCAATAAAAAGCTGATGCCTTGGTTTATCGGAAAACCTTACTATTTTGTCCTCGATAGACGGACAGTATCTAGGTCCAACGCCATGAATTCTTCCCGAATACATAGGCGAACGATGGATATTTTCCCGAATGACCTTGTGAGTTTCCTCATTGGTATAAGCAATATAACAGGACGCAATGTTCTTCATATCATCTCTGTTTGACTCAAAGGAAAACGGCTGAATAAAATCATCACCGTCCTGACGCTCCAGAACATCAAAATTCACACTTCTCCTGTGAACACGGGACGGCGTTCCCGTCTTAAAACGGCGAAGCTCTATACCCAACTTTTCAAGACTCTCGGACAATCCCTTTGCAGGCAGCGCAGAATCGGGACCGCTCTCATAAGAAACATCGCCCACATGGATAAGCCCGTTCAGATAAGTACCTGTCGCAATTATCACGCATTTGACCTTATACTCGGCACCAAGCTTTGTTACAACGGCAGTAACCTGTCCATTTTCCGCCTTGATCTCACAAATCTCGGCCTGTTTAATGTCAAGATTTTCCTGATCCTCGCAGACCTTTTTCATATGATTATGATACTTCACCCTATCTATCTGCGCCCGCAAGCTATGAACAGCAGGACCTTTTCCAAGGTTCAGCATACGGCTTTGGATAAAGCAAGCGTCGGCAGCCTTGCCCATTTCACCGCCGAGAGCGTCGATTTCACGCACCAGATGACCTTTTGCAGTTCCTCCTATGGACGGATTGCAGGGCATATTTGCAATCTGATCAAGCGATATAGTAAAGAGTGCAGTCTTTGCGCCCAGCCTTGCAGAAGCCAGAGCAGCCTCCACTCCCGCATGACCCGCACCGATGACCGCAACATCGTATTCACCCATAAAATAAGACATATCTATTCTCCTAAACTATTGTAAGTTGCAAAAGTAATTTTACTTTGAGCTAAATTGAGGTAAAAACATATATGGCGTTTACTATAAATGTTTCACGTGGAACATTCTCTACTTTCCAACACAAAAATGCGAAAATACCTCGTTGACCACATTTTCCGTAGCCCGTTCACCGGTCAATTCAAGCAGATAATTCAAAGCGTTGTCCAGAACGACATTGACCGCATCAAGCGTATAACCGCAGTTCAGTGTTTCCAAAGCGGCATTTATCTCGGATAATGCGTTGAAGCAAGCCGTCCTCTGCCGTTCATTGGAAATGACAGCACCGTTTAAATCCACCTTATCAAGCAGAAAAATCTCACGAACGGCAGCTTCTATGACCGCAGCCGAGTTTCCGTCATTGGCAGAAATTGTTACTGCTTTCAGGAATTTGCCATCTATAAACTGCCAATCCTCGGTAGTGCCCTTGTCGGATTTGTTTATGACGGCAAGAATTTTCTCGGAAACATCTGCCTGTGACAACAGTTCAATAAGCTTCAAATCGTCCGTGTCCGGCGGACAGCTTCCATCGAAAACAGCAATTATAAGCGACGCCCCTCCCAGCCGTTCAACCGCCTTTTGAACGCCGAAATTCTCCACCACGTCCTCGGTGGTATGAATTCCCGCCGTATCAGCAAGACGCAAAGTAACGTCCCCAAGTCGAACACTCTCCTCAACAATATCCCGTGTTGTCCCCGCAATATCGGTCACAATGCTCCGTTCGCAGCCGCTGAGAAGGTTCATCAGGGTAGATTTGCCAACATTAGGCTTGCCCACAATGCAGGTATCAATACCGTTTTTCAGGATAATTCCCGAATTATAGGTTTCCAGAATGTTTGACAATTCACCGCTCAGTTCGGACAATTCCGCAGCCATTGCATCTTCCGAAACCTCCGCAATATCCTCCTCGGGATAGTCAACCCAAGCCGCACAGCTGCCAAGAAGGGTTTGCAGCCTGTCCGAAACAGACTTTATGCTCCTGAATAGCTTGCCATCTCTCAGCGAAACAGCGCATTTATGAGCCGCCTTTCCCTCTGCGGAAATGATGTCCATGACGCCCTCCGCCTGAGTAAGACTGAGTTTCCCGTTAAGAAACGCTCTTTTCGTGAATTCTCCCGCCTGAGCAGGGACGGCACCATTCGCAAAAACCGCCTGAAGAACGCTGTTCGCAACGAAAATACCGCCGTGACAGGATATCTCGCAAACGTCCTCACCCGTGTAGGAATGGGGCGCACGGAAAACTGTGAGAATACCGTCGTCCAGCTTACCGCCACAGCCGTCACTTATAACGCCGTAAGCGCAGGTGTAGCCTTCCATCTCGGAAACGGTCTTTCCATAAGGCTTGAACACCTTCTCGGCGCATTTTATGGCACCGTCCCCGCTGATACGGATAACGGCAATTCCTCCCGCAGCACGGGGAGTAGAGATCGCAGCAGCAGTAACCATTGTATATCCTCCAAAACATTCCAAATAATTATATATATTATTACAAAAACAAAAGGCTGCTTCGATGAAACAGCCTTTATCATCTGCCAATCGACAGAAAGAATCAAATATCAATTTTGCCGTAAAGATCGCCGATCATAGAATCCTCGGGCTTTGGCTTCTTATAATCCTTTTCAAAGGAAGTTTTCGCCATATCAAAAGAACGAGGAACGGGCTTGGAATCTCCTCTGCCCTTGCCGTAACCGCCCTTGCGCTTGTTGTCGAAACGCTTGCCGCCTCTCTGCTCTCTCTTGGGGGGATTTGTGCAGGAAATAACGACCTTTCTGTAAGGCTCCTCGCCGGTGGAATGGGAGGAAACGCCCTCTATCTCGGAAACAGCGGAATGAATGATGCGTCTTTCATAGGGGTTCATAGGCTCCAGAGTGGTCGTTCTGCCTGTGCGGAGAACGGTCTTAGAGATCTTGACAGCCAGCTCTTCAAGAGTAGCCTTTCTCTTCTCACGATAACCGCAGGAATCCACGCTGACACGGTAATATTCCTTGTCGGAGCGGTTGCATACCATAGAAGCAAGATACTGAATAGCGTCCAGAGTTTCGCCCCTTCTGCCGATAACGGTACCGGAGGTGTCGCCGACAATTTCAATAAGGCAGCCGTCCTCGGAGGGAGTAACATTCAGCTCAGCCTCAACGCCCATGCCCTTTAGAATACCCCTGATATAATCAGCGGCAACATCGCATCTTTCGGGCTCAAAGCTTGCCTGAACCTTCGCCTCGCCCTTAGTAAAAAACAGCGTTTTCTTGGGCTCTTCAAGTATTTCAAAGGTGATCTTGGACTCATCTGCGCCGAAAAACTTAACAGCCTCAGCCTTGGCTTCTTCGATTGTTTTTCCTGTAAAAATCTCGGTCATAAGAATTAACTCCTTTCAACGGATCATTCGTCATCGGTATATTCATCGCCGTATTTTTCCGCCTGTCTGCGTCGTGCCTCGGCGATAATTTTACTTTCCAGCTCTTTCTGCTTTGCCTTAGAAAGCTTTAGATCCTGGGCTTTTTTCTCGGAATCTGCCTTTGCGCTATCGGGTAACTTGCCCTGCTGCTTCATCTGTTCAAGCTGCTGCTGATACATCATCTGCATCATATTCGGCTTATTTTTCTTCTTGGCGTTATCCTTTTTGATAAGCTCGGCAACGTATTCGGGGGTATATATCTTGTTCAAAACGATGGTCTGTATAAGGCTGACTATGGAAGAAATTATCCAGTAGAAGCCGATACCTGCAGGCAGGCTGTACGCAAAGAATACGGAAATAAGGGGCATTGTGTACAGCATGATGTTCATACTGTTCATAGACGGGTTTGACGCAGAGTCGGGGTTCTGCTTTTTCATTCTCACCTGAGAATAGATAGTGATTATCAGCTGGAAAAGACCGGAAAGAATGGGTATAAGGACAAGAGCGACAGTCTGTCCCGGAGTGATGCCCATAAGAGCCTTCTGCTCGGCGTCGAAGGCATACTGCGGGATAAGTCCCAGATCAAGTCCCAAAAAGGTGTTGTTAAAATCTGCCAGCTTTTCGGTAAGCTCGGGGAGCTCGGCAAGCTTGTCCGGATCCGTCTGGAAAAGCTTGATAATAAACAGCTCGGGACGGCTTGTGAAGTTATTTCCCTCGTTTACGAAATACTCCTTGGCGATCTCGGTAGCCCTTGCCAGAACGTCCTTATTTACACGCAGAATGTGAGTAATAGGGCGGTAAACAACGTCGATGATACCGAAAAGGAAGGGGAACTGAATAAGCGCCGTGGAGCAGGAGGACATGGGGTTAATATTCTCCTCCGCATAGAGCTTCATGGTTTCCTCGTTAAGCTTCTCCTGATTGTTTCCGTACTGTTTTTTCAAACGCTCCAGCTTAGGAGTAAGTGCCTGAAGAGCAGCGGTAGACTTCTGCTGCTTAACGGAAAAGGGGAAGAGTATCAGCCTTACGATAAGGGTAAAGATTATAATGGAAACGCCGTAATTTCTTACAAGCTTGTAAATGAGCCACATAATAAGGCCCATGGGATAGCCGCAAATTTTGCCAATTAGACCCATTGTTACCTCCGAACGGACGGTATTTTACAATACTATCCGTATAATTCATAAACTAAAATACAATTAATATAATAATCGGGAAAAATCAGCCCGTTATTTTCGTTATCAAACGCCTAATTTTTAGGCTTCTTAAAAAAGTAAAATTCATCGGGAACGTAGTCCACGCCGCCCGGGTTGAAAGGGTTACACCTTAACAGCCGCCTGACAGTCAGATACCCGCCCTTAATGAACCCGAACCGTTCCACCGCAGTCAGCGCATAGGTCGAACAGGTTGGATAAAAACGGCAGCAAGGCGGAAAAAGCCCCGAAATGAACCGTCTGTAAAATTTTATCAAAAGCAATAGAAGCTGTTTCATCATTTCTTATGATTTTTAACGCCCTTGTTACGGGGCTTGAAAGCGTCGGGGTCATTCATTTTCGGTATAAGCCGCCTGCGAAAAAACGACGCTATTTCGTAGCTTTTGCACTCCGCAGCACCCTTTCTGGCGCACACAACAATGTCAAAACCGATAGGCATCAAAAGCTCACATTCACGGTAGGCTTGTCTTATAACACGCCTAGCCCTGCTTCTTTTGACAGCATTTCCCATTTTTTTGCCTGTGGAGATGCCAATACGATTTACAGGGAGTTTATTTTTACGAAAATATACCAAACAGTTATTATCCGAAACTGCGGCACCCTTATTATAAAGAGCAAGGAAATCCTTATTTTTGTTGATTTTAACGGTAAAAAGCAAAGGAAGCACCGTCCCGGAAAGGTAAATTTCTAAAAAATATGACCACAAACCAAAGCTGTGGCCATAGTTGTCAGTCGATGGAAACGCCATAGCCGAAACCGCAGCAAGCGGCTCGGCGGCGAATCGGATCAGTGAGTGAGTCTGGCTCTGCCCTTAGCTCTTCTGCGAGCCAGCACCTTGCGGCCGTTTCTTGTAGCCATACGCTTCATAAAGCCGTGCTCTTTCTTTCTGTGCAGCTTCTTAGGCTGATAAGTTCTCTTCAAAACAATTCCCTCCTTTTATTTTCAGAAACCGACGGGGAACCCCGCCGAACTCAATTAATGCTTACAAATATCCTTGCAATTATTTAGTATAGCCTATTTCAGGTGGTTCTGTCAAGTATTTTTTCAAAAAAATATGCTAAAAACCTATGAAAAAATCGTTTTCGGGGTTTTACACAAAACTATTTGTATATTTTTGCGTGATTATACTGTTTATTGATTTTTATAGTTATTACAATTTGTATATCATAATATAAATTGTTCTATTTGTAGAATAAATAAGTACCATTTGCAATAATACTATCCGTAAAATTTATATTAATTATACTTATTGATAATTTTATTTTTATGAGATTTGCCTACTATTTGTAATATCACTTTAATATTCTCCCATTAGTTAAGTTGTAACTAATACTTTTCGTATACTCTCCCATAAATAGTACCGTCTGTTTCGTTTGGTGTTCTACTGACGGTTTACATATAAATTATTTATACAAATAGTTTGATAGGTATTTGTAGGGGAAAAAGCATAGCTTTGGTTTCCCGTCCCGCAGATACCCACTTTCTTTCGGCTTCATAAGCAAAATTCAGCAAAATATCAAACTCACAAAAATTCACTATGGTAAGGAGTAATGCAACAAACAAAAGCAAACTACCCACAAGAACGCCTTTTATATCACCACACCAAAATGTAAAGCAGGGTAAAGAGGGTGGGGTGAAAGGGAA
>JAEDOB010000245.1 GCA_016302225.1 Oscillospiraceae bacterium
TGACAATATCGCCGTCGGGAGCAAGCACCATAAAGGTGATACCGTAGATAGTTTCAATACAAGTTGTGAAAATGCTGAACTCGCCGCCGCCCACAATATCAAACTTTACCTCAACGCCTGTGGACTTGCCTATCCAGTTGCGCTGCATAGCCTTTGTGGACTCGGGCCAGTCGACCTCGTCCAGACCTTCAAGAAGCTTTTCGGCAAATGCGGGCTGGTCAATTACCCACTGCTTCATATTCTTTCTGACAACGGGATAGCCGCCGCGCTCCGATTTACCGTCGATGACCTCGTCATTGGACAGAACGGTTCCCAGCTCCTCACACCAGTTTACGGGCATATCAACATACTTTGCATAGCCGTCCAGATACAGCTGCTTGAATATCCACTGTGTCCACTTGTAGAATTCGGGGTCGGAGGTAGCCACCATCTTTGACCAGTCATAGTCAAAGCCCAGCTCCTTCAGCTGCTTTGAGAAGGTCTTGATGTTTTCCTGAGTAAAGCCGTTGGGGTGATTTCCCGTAGTTACGGCATACTGCTCTGCGGGCAGACCGAAGGAGTCATAGCCCATGGGGTGAAGGACGTTGTAGCCCTGCATTCTCTTCATTCGGGAAACTATATCCGTAGCTGTGTAGCCCTCGGGGTGTCCCGCATGAAGTCCCACGCCCGAAGGATAGGGGAACATATCCAGAACATAGTACTTAGGCTTGGAGAAATCCCACACATCTGTCTTGAAGGTCTGATTCTCCTCCCAGTATTTCTGCCATTTTGCCTCAATTTTTGAGTGATCGTATTTTTCTGCCATTTTAACCATTCCTTTGCATTGATTGATATATATTATTTCTTCTTAAAAAGCATTTTTATGTCCTTATTGAATAACAGCATAACTATTGAAGCGATGAAAATTATCAGCAACGGGATAAAAATTACAGGCACCATAATAAAGTCCATGAGTTCCGATGAACCGTCGTCCGGAAAGAGAAGGCTCAAAGCAATCGGTATTGACATAACTAATCTCAGGATAGACACAACTGCCGTATAAACCCTTGAAAACCTGTTTTTCTTGCGCAGGAGAAAAGCAGTAATAACATCTGCCGCTCCCACGATAACACCGAAAACATCTCCGAATCCACCCTTTAAGACCACGCCTTCAATAATACCATAGACCATATTCAGCGTAGACAGAGATTTTACATTCTTCTCTGCTTTTTCAAGGCGTTCCTCCTCACTTCCCGCCAGCATACTGTTATCCATATCAAAGCCAATATCGCCGCTTTCGGTCTGACTGTCTGCGACCTCATAATTCAGCGTTCCCGCTTCTTTATATTTATGAAAATCAACTGCCATTGAAACACCTCCCATTTTCGGAGAGCATTAAAGTGCGCCGCAGTAAGCCTTTACCTTTTTGCTGAAAAGCGTTCCCCAGACGATAAATCCCATCAGAGCCAATGAAGGCAGCATGACCAGCAGCAAAACGCCCATTCCCAGACTGACAAATGATGCGACCTGCGCTCCAAATGCAGCCGAACCGATGACCGTAAACAAAATTATTGCCAATACAGCTATAATTGCCAGCAGATATATGACTCCGAAAAATATCCTGCTCTTGTTTCCGCCCTTCATAAAGCAGACGGAAAGATAGATGTTTAACGCCTGCGGAATGGCGTATTTGAAAAACTGCCACATGGCATATGCAGTGCCGTTATCAAAATTCACCTTTGTGCTGACACTTGAGATAAGCGATAATACTGAGCATACTATCAAAATTATTCCGATGACCTTAGCTATCTTTCTGCCGTCCTCTGCCATCAGATCATACTCGGAAAACTGCCGTGTGGCATACGCCTGTATGTACTGCGGAGGGACATTCTGCGGCTGAACATACTGCGGAGGAACATTCTGCGGTGCATTATACTGCGGCGGAACATTCCCGTTATAGGGCTGCGGCTGACCGGGCTGACCGTTCAAAGGCGGCAAACCGTTCGGCTGTCCCCCATTATCCCTTGACTGACCGAAAAACGGCGGAATGCTCCCGTCGGCATAGTAAGGCGAACCGTTTTGCGAACGCATATCATCTCTTTCGGGATTTAAAGGCGGCAGACCGGACGGCTGCGAAAATCCCATATCGTCCTTTTTCGGGGGCTTATACATATCGTCAAGCGGCGGCAGACCGTTATTATCATCAATGCCTATACCCGTTTTATTGAAATCATTTGACATTTGATACCCTCCCAAAACATTATTTATCTTAAAAGGTTAATATTCATTCTCCCGAGCAATAAGCAGCTATTGACTTATCAAAAAGCGACGGAATAAGCACAAAAAGCATCAGCAGGAAACACGGCAGAAGCTTTTTTGCAAGCTCAATTGGAGTAAATTCGGCTATCTCCAGCAGCTTTTTCCCGATCTTATATCCGAAATTAACATAAAGCTCGCAAAACTGATTTCCCACGACCTCTATGGAACCGATACAGCTCATTACAACAAGAGAGATCATTCCGATAATAGAAAAAAGCGAAACTGCCCCGAAAAAATACCTGATTTTTGAGTCGCCGTTTATAAGTCTGACTGCCATTACCGAATTGATAACAGGCAGCAGAGCCGACTTGATCATTCCGAAAATAAGCCCGTCAATCCTGTCGGCAAACTCGATTTTTTTCATACCGAGAAAAAACATGACGACCGAGCAGATAATGATAAAGCCGCCCAACGCCCGAACATTTTTCCTTCCCTTTTCGGCAAGCAGGTCATGCTTGGAAAGACGCTTTTCCGCCCTGACCTTGATCAGCACCGACGGGTCGTCATACCTATCTATTTTAACGGGCTGAACATTTCCGTGATATTCCGCATAAGGCAGCGGGCAATCGTCCTCCTCTTCCTCCTTATCATCTCCGTGAAGGGACGGAAGAGTCCCGTCGGAATAATACGGACGCCCGTTATGCGAACGATTGAGTTCATCAAGCTTGTTAAAGGTCTTTTTGCGTTCCGTGGGCTGCTCAAAAACTGTCTGCACAGGCGGCGGAGGCGGTTCACCTCTTGCCTCCGCTTCAAGAGTCTGCCGATAATAATCCTTATAGTCAAATTTCGGTGCCTTGTAAAGCTCTTCCAGCTGCGGGAGCTCAGTAAGCTCTTCTTCGAGATCGGATCCTATTCTTTTGACACGCATTCTTTCCGACATCTTCGTTTTTTCCCCTTAACTATTCTGTCAGATGCGAAAAATTTTACTTGACCAGCCAGTCGGAAATATCCATTTCCGTGCCATCTCGCCAAAGGCGTTCCAGATTGTAAAAATCTCTCGTTTCCTTATAAAAGATATGCACAACAAAATCGCCGTAGTCAAGCACTATCCAGTTGGACTGACTGTTTCCCT
>JAEDOB010000246.1 GCA_016302225.1 Oscillospiraceae bacterium
TCAATTTCCTGCTCATTGATGCCGACCATAGCTTCGCCCAGATTTTCGGAAAGCTCTGCAATAAGCTTTGCATCGGTGTAGTTTGCGACAGCCTTAACGATAGCAGCCGCTCTCTTTGCGGGATTTCCCGACTTAAAGATACCCGAACCGACGAAAACGCCCTCTGCGCCCAGCTGCATCATCAAAGCAGCATCGGCGGGAGTTGCAACGCCACCCGCAGCAAAGTTTACAACAGGAATTCTGCCGTTCTCGTGAACATATTTTACCAGGTCATAGGGAACTCTCAGCTGCTTTGCTGCCTCGTAAAGCTCGTCCTCGGACATGGAAACCAGACGGCGTATCTCGCTGTTCATCATTCTCATGTGACGTACAGCCTGAACAATATCGCCTGTACCGGGTTCGCCCTTTGTTCTTATCATAGATGCACCCTCGTTTACACGTCTGAGTGCTTCGCCTAAGTCCTTTGCGCCGCAGACAAAAGGCACCTTGAACTTGGTCTTGTCAATGTGGTAAACGTCATCTGCGGGAGAAAGAACCTCGCTCTCGTCGATGTAGTCTATCTCGATAGCTTCAAGCACCTGTGCTTCAACGAAATGACCGATTCTAACCTTTGCCATAACGGGAATGGAAACTGCGTCCTGAATGCCCTTTATCATAGCGGGGTCACTCATTCTGGAAACGCCGCCCGCCGCTCTAATGTCGGCAGGGATACGCTCCAGTGCCATAACAGCGCATGCACCCGCAGCTTCGGCGATCTTTGCCTGCTCGGGAGTGGTAACGTCCATAATAACGCCGCCCTTTAACATCTGGGCGAGATTTTTGTTAAGCTCATATCTTTCGTTCATTGCAAAACGCTCCTTATTTCATAATGGGATCATTATACTATTAACATTGCACAAAGTCAAAAGGCAGATGATTTTTCACCGAGTTGACCATATTGTTGATAATATACAACTTTTTGTTTGATATAGCATTGTTTTTAATGCGCATAGCCGATTAATTTTGCTTCTGTTTTTGCCTGTTTTTGACGATTTGTCATTTTAAACAAACAGAAAGCTGTCCGCCGACAAAAAGCACACTTATAGCAAGAATTTTTGTCTGCGGCAGATTTTCAGAATATCAAGCAAACCAACCGTATTTCCCCGCCGAAATACCCTGCTCAACATCAAAAATCCGCTTGACATTCCATATAATCTGTGATAAAATATAGAAGTATATCGGTAATATCCGCAAAAATCCTAAAAAAGGAGAGTTTTTTAAATGGCTAAGCGTATAAAAATGTCCTCAGAGGGCTATAAAAATCTTGAAAAAGAACTGGAATATCTCATAACCGTCCGCAGAGTTGAGGTCGCTAAAAAGCTGAAGGAAGCACGTTCCTTCGGTGACCTTTCCGAAAACGCCGAGTACGATGAAGCTAAAAACGAACAGGGTATCCTTGAAGCAAAGATCACCGAAATGGAGCAGACTCTGGCAAACGCCGAGATAGTTGACGCAGGCGACCTTTCCGCAGATGAGATCGGCGTCGGCTCTTACGTTGTCCTCCGTGACCTTGAGCTTAACGAGGACAATAAACTGCAGATAGTAGGTTCCACCGAAGCAGACCCCGAAAACGGCAAGATCTCCGATGAATCTCCTATCGGCATTGCTGCACTGAAACACAAGGTCGGCGATGTTATTGAGGTAAATGCACCCATCGGAGTTATCCGTATGCAGGTCATGTCCATCGGAAACGAATAATCTCAGAAAGGACGAATCAGGAAAAATGAGCGATACACCCATCACGTCCCCCGCTGCGGAGGAAGAGCAGGAACAGGACGTACACATATTAAAGAAGATAAGAATCGACAAGCTGAACGAATTAAAGGCAAAGGGCGCAGACCCCTATCAGATAACCAAGTACGACGTTACCGTTAAAAACGCCGACCTGCGTGCCTCCTACGAAAAGCGTGAAGCGGAGATAATCGCTGCGGCAAACGGCGACGAGGCAAAGGCAGCCGAAGGTCTTGAAGCCATCAAGGCGGAAACCATCTCCATTGCGGGACGTATTATGTCATGGAGAGATATGGGAAAGGCAAACTTTATCGACGTACGTGACGGCACCGACAGAATGCAGGTCTATGTCCGCATGAACGACATCGGCGCAGACGAGTTTGCTGAGTTCAAAAAGTGGGACATCGGCGATATCGTAGGCGTTGAGGGCTTTGTTTTCCGTACAAGAAAGGGAGAAATTTCCGTCCATGCAAAGAAAATAACCCTCCTGTCCAAGTCCCTGCTGCCTTTGCCCGAAAAGTGGCACGGCTTAAAGGATCAGGATATGAGATACCGTCAGCGTTATGTTGACCTTATCGTAAATCCCGATGTTAAGGACACATTTATCAAGAGAAGCATGATACTCACCGAGGTGAGAAATTTCCTCAATTCAAGGGGCTATCTGGAGGTCGACACTCCCGTTCTCCACACTCTGGAAATTGGTGCGTCCGCACGTCCCTTTGTTACACATCACAACACTCTTGATATGGATATGTACCTTAGAATCGAAACCGAGCTTTACTTAAAGCGTCTTATTGTCGGCGGATTTGAGAGAGTTTACGAGGTGGGACGTATCTTCCGAAACGAGGGTATGGACACATCTCACAACCCCGAATTTACGTCGGTTGAAATGTATCAGGCATACACCGATTATCTGGGAATGATGGACCTTATCGAGGAAATGTACACCACCATTTCCAAGAAGATCTGCGGCAGCGACGTTATCACCTATCAGGGAACCGAGATAAATATGGCATCTCCGTGGGAGCGTCTGACAATGGTCGAGGCTGTCAAGAAGTACGCAGGCGTTGACTATAACGAGTGGCAGTCCGACGAAGAAGCACGGGCTTGTGCGAAGGCTCACAACGTCGAGGTTGACGAGGGCGACAAGGCTACTAAGGGACACGTTCTTATTGCGTTCTTTGAAGCGTTCGTGGAGGACAAGCTTGTCCAGCCCACGATCATCTACGATTATCCCGTGGAGAATTCTCCGCTGGCAAAGAGAAAGCCCTCAAACCCCGCATTTACCGAGAGATTTGAGTATTTCATCTACTGCCGAGAAATGGGCAACGCATTCTCCGAGCTGAATGACCCCATTGACCAGAAGGAAAGATTTGTTAAGCAGGTCGAAGCAAAGCGTGCACAGGGCGCAAATGCCGAGGTTGACGAGGACTTTGTTACCGCTCTGGAGTACGCAATGCCTCCTACGGGCGGTCTGGGCTTCGGTCTTGACAGACTTGTTATGCTGCTGACGGACAGCCCGTCTATCAGGGACGTGCTGCTGTTCCCGACTATGAAGCCTATTGCA
>JAEDOB010000247.1 GCA_016302225.1 Oscillospiraceae bacterium
GCCCTTGCGTCTGCGGGATTTTCCTCCAGGAAATTCATCAGCTTTTCGGAAACAAGACCCTCGATAAACGGCTTTAACTCGGGATTTCCCAAACGTCCCTTTGTCTGGCTCTCAAACTGGCAGTCGGTAAGCTTAACGGAAATAATTGCAGTCAGACCCTCACGAACGTCCTCGCCCTGGAGCTTGTCGCCGTCCTTCAAAAGGTTGAATTTCTTGCCGTACTCGTTAATGACCTTTGTCAGGGCGTTTTTGAATGCGTTTTCGTGAGTACCGCCGTCTATGGTATGGATATTATTTGCAAATGACAGGATAATGTCATTGTAGCTGTCGTTATACTGCAAAGCAATTTCTGCGGTCATATCGTCCTGAATTCCCGCAAAATAGATAACGGAAGGTGTCAGCGGCTCCAGACCTCTTGTGTGATGGATATGGTCAACAAACTGCCTGATACCGCCCTCGTAGCAGAGAGTTTCGGTTTTCGGCTCGTCCTCACGGTAATCGGAGAAAACTATTTTTATTCCTGCATTCAGGAACGCCTGCTCTCTCAGTCTTTTCAGTAAAATTTCGTAATCGTAGACTGTGGTTTCGGTAAAAATTTCACCGTCCGCCTTGAACATAACGGAGGTTCCCGTTTCGGTTGTTTCGCCGATTATTTTCAGAGGTTCGCTGTAATTTCCCCGTTCAAAACGCTGGAAATGGACATTTTTTCCGTCCTTAACGGTAAGCTCCAGCCACTCGGACAGCGCATTTACGACGCTGGCACCAACGCCGTGCAGACCGCCTGAAACCTTATATCCGCCGCCGCCGAATTTTCCGCCTGCGTGGAGTACGGTGTAAACGACGGTAGCAGCGGAAATGCCCTCTTTTGGGTGAATTCCCGTGGGGATTCCTCGTCCGTTATCGGTAACTCTGATTATATCGCCCTTGAGAATTTCCACCTTAATTTCGGTACAATGTCCCGCAAGAGCCTCGTCAATGGAATTATCCACTATCTCGTAAACAAGGTGGTGCAGACCCTGAGAGCCTGTGGAGCCGATGTACATACCGGGACGCTTTCTGACAGCCTCCAGACCTTCCAGCACCTGAATTTGGCTTTCGTCGTACTCCTCGTTTACGGCTGTGCTTTCGCTGAGATTTAAGTTTTCGTTTTCATTTACTGACATAAATATCCTCCCTAGCGTTCATTGGCTTTGCGCAAAACGCTTTCTGAGCGTTGAGGCGGAAACCTGTGAGATATACACCGTTTCCTCTCCGCTCTCGTCGGCGCAGACCACAAATGATTTTGGCATTTCGTAGGACACGTTGAAGATCCTGCCGCCCTTTCCCGCCCTTGCGAGAAATTCTCTTGTTGACCTGCTGACCGAAGTGTTTTCTATATCAAATATGCCTATCAGCTGCGAAGCACGTATTACCGTGTTTTCGCCAAGATGCAGATACATATTAATTTTCCTCCGAAATTCTTCCGTTTTCTACGTGAAACAGCTTTCCCTCACCGAAGCGCATAGCCGAAGCCCTGTCGCAGCAGGTGACGAACACCTGAAAGCCGTCCAGCCGCCTTAAAACGAACTCCTGACGCTGCGGGTCAAGCTCGCTGAGCACGTCGTCCAGAAGAACTACGGGAGCTTCCCCGACGGTTTCCTCAATAAGCTGAGCCTGTGCCAGCTTCATAACGAGGGCAATGCTCCTTGACTGCCCCTGTGAGCCGAAATCACGGGACATAACGCCGTCTATCTTTGTGATTATCTCGTCACGGTGGACGCCGTTTACCGTCATTCCCGATTTTATGTCGCTGTCCTGCCATCTGTTAAGGGCGATCTCGTATCTGCGCCTTATTTCGGAAACAGCTAAGGGATTGCAGAAGTCCATTTCGCCGTACTCCCTGACATCACGGAAAACGCTTGACAGGTAGTAAAGCTCCAGCTTTTCCTTACCCGAGGAAATATCGTCGTAAAGCAGCTCGGCTTTTTTGGAAATTTCACGGATATAGCGGCATCTTGCGGAAACAATGGCTGCTCCGAAACGTGCCAGCTGAGTGTCCCAGATGTCAAGTTCGGACTTTTTCGCCATTCCGAGATTTATATTTTTGATAACGGCATTTCTGTGCATAATTGCTCGGTTATAGTTTACCACATCGATATGATAGCTTTTTTTCAGCTGGGAAATGCCCGTGTTCATATAGTTTCTTCTGGCATCGGGGGAGCCTTTTGAAAGCTCCAGATCCTCGGGCGTGAACACCACCGCTTCAAAGCTGCCGAACAGCTGAGAAAGTGAGTTTATGTTTACACCGTTGAGTGCCATATTTCTGCGGAATTTATGCGCCTTGTCGTGGCGGATAACGATAGACTGCTGCCGCTCGCTGTCGCAAAACTCCATTTCTATTTCCGAAAGGGTTTTTTTAAAGCCCACATAATCCCTTTCCTTAGTGCCCCTAAAGCTGTGGCAGCCGGTACACACCCACACCGATTCTATGAAATTGGTTTTCCCCTGGGCATTGCTGCCGTAGAGGATATTCATATATTTGTGGGGGGAAAGGTCGGCTTCTTCGAGATTTTTAAAGCCATTTGCTTTCATTCGGGTAATATAAATTTTAACCGCGTCCTCTCAGATTATGGTATACTCATTTCCGCCGACGGACACAACATCGCCTATACGGAGCTTTTTACCCCGCATTGTGCATATTTCGCCGTTGACGGAAACCTTGCTTTCGGATATAAGCTCCTTTGCCTCCGAACCGGTCACAGCTGCGCCCGAGAATTTCAGAAGCTGGTCAAGCTTTATATATTCGGTGGTTATTTTTATTTCCATTTCGGATACTCCTTTTTTTCACAGAGAACAGCATTTATTGTAGGGGACGAATCCCGTCCCGCCGAGGGTTGCTGAAAATTTCCTTATTTTGTGATATGCGGGCGGGGAAACTAAAGCATTTTATGCTTTTCCATTACAAAATTTGCTTTGTTAGGGGTTATACGGTTGTTCGTCGTTTTATTGTAGGGGACGGGTTTCCCGTCCCGCAGACCCGCTGTCTGTTATGGTTTCCCGCTAATTTGTGAGAACCCTTTGCCGCCTATCGGCGGTGAAAAAAGTCGGCGGCGTAAACGCCTTCTCCTTTTTTCGAAGCACCGCACACCGTGATGGTTTTCACGGCTTTTATGGTTGTCGTTAGATAGTGGCTTTACTGTTTCTTTTGTGTGCGGTGCTTTTGGGGCTGTTTTGTTTGTGCGTTTTTATGTTGCTTTGTTTTGGCTGTTGGTTTAGGGGATTTCGCCCGTTGCGACGGGCGACAAGGGGCGCTGCCCCCTTGACCCCCGC
>JAEDOB010000248.1 GCA_016302225.1 Oscillospiraceae bacterium
CAGATATACGAAGAACGTCAGACAAACGGACAATGGATAAAGTCCATCAAATTCAGGCTTCCTATTATTGAGGAGGATATGGATATTTGTTTGGACAATGACGAACACGTCGAATGCGTCTGCCTGCTTAAAAAATCCAACGCCTGCTCATAATGACAAAAAAAGTCGGGCGTCATTCCGTAAGCTGTGCTATAATAAGATCACGGTCAGAGGGAAAGGAAGCGGTTTTATGAACGGCTGGGCTGAAGGAATACAGAATGCGGTGCAGTATATCGAGGACAATCTTGCCGGCGAGATAGATATTTTCGAGGCTGCTGCGAGGGCGTATGTTTCCGAGTTCTATTTCAGGCGGATTTTCGGCGTGCTTTACGGAATGACGGTTGGGGAGTATATACGAAACCGTCGGCTGACGCTGGCGGCGCAGGAGCTTGTGTCCGGTGACATCAAGGTCATAGATGTGGCATTGAAATACGGCTATGATTCGCCTGACAGCTTTGCGAGAGCCTTTTCAAAATTTCACGGAGTTTCACCCTCTGCCGCAAAGGATATGGGAGCAAATCTGAGATTTTTTGCTCCGCTGAGAATTAAGCTTACTTTGGAGGGCGGCAGTATGTTAGAGTACAAAATTGTGAAAAAAGCGGCATTTACAGTGGCTGGAAGGTCACGCAGATTCAATTCGGACACCTCTTATTCGGAGATACCGAAGTTCTGGGAGGAACATTTCCGCAGCGGGGACGGAAAGACAATCTGCGGAATGTACGGCGTTTGTCTGGACGGCGACGGAAAGAATTTCGACTATCTTATCGCAGACAACTATGACCCGCATAATGAAATACCCGAGGGCTGCATTACGGTAACTATTCCCGAGAGTGAATGGGCGGTATTCCCATGCAGTCTAAAGTCTTTGCAGGAAGTGAACACTAGGATATGGAGCGAGTGGCTGCCTAATTGCAGGGAATACAAGCTTGCGTGCAATTACAACATTGAAATGTATACACCTCCCTGTGATGACCCGGAAAAGACTTATAGTGAGATCTGGATACCCGTTGCTAAGATCTAAACTGTCCTTTTTATTGGACATATAAAAAATCCCCCGAAGCGTTTTCGGGGGACTTTTTATACTAAACGCCATTAAAATCACGGAGAAGAAATCGGCACAAAAAACTTGCGTATATGGTTTTTTGTGCCGAGAGATTCCCGTGATTAATGTGTGTTTAGTATTTTATCATGCCGAGTTCTTTAAGAAATTCTGCGGAACGCTGCTGCCTTTCGAGAGATGAAGTTTCAATGAGCACCGAGTTCGTCCCGGAAAGCTTCTTTTCAAAGCTGTCCTTGAAATGCTGCCAGTCCAGCTGACCTTCGCCGACTGCAAGGTGAAGGTCGTTTTTCAGGTCGTTGTCGTTAATGTGCATATGCTTCACATAGGGCGAGAGGGAGGTCACCCATTCGTCAATATCCGAACCGAAAATAACGGCGTGGGCATAATCAAAGCAAACGCCGAAGCTGCTCACATCTGCCATTCTGCTTGCCAAAAGCGAAAGCAGGCGGGGGGAGTCGTCAAACATATTCTCCATATAGACCCGAACATCGGGATATTCGGCAAGAATCCTCCGCCAGAAATCCTCGTTTCGGTCAAGCCAGTTGTTCAGATAAAGCTTGGTGGTAATATGGGGGGTGTGGTTGGTGTGGAAAACTACGCCCTTGACCTCCAGCCGTCTTGCAATGTCAAGGCTTTGTCTGATACGCATTTCGGAAATGCGGCGTATCTCCCTGTCATCGCTGAATATGAGCACATCGAAAAATGCTCCGTGCATGGTGCAGTAGTCGGGCAGACCGCATGCCTTGTATTTCCCGATAAGCTCGTCTGTGCGGCTTTTATCGTCCAGAACATCGGGGAAGAAAAAGTCGTTGAATTCAAAGCCAAAGCCGTATTTCTCCGCAAGCTTTAAACTTTCGTCAATATTGTTTATCTGCGGGATTATAAGAAATTTACTCATGTTCAGGCTCCTTTTCATTGCTTTCTTCCTCATATTCTTTAAGGGCTGTCAGGGAATAAACGAAAACTCCCTTTGACTTGCCTTTAAGAGGTATCTCGCCTATGGGTTCAACGGAAACCCTGTCCTTGACCTGCTCGTAGACATATTCGCTGATAAGCACCTGACCGCGTTTTGCGTTTGCTTCAAGACGGGCGGCGGTGTTTACGGTGTCGCCGATAGCTGTGTAGTCCATACGGAAATCGCAGCCGATATTTCCCACGACGGCGGGTCCGCAGTTTACGCCTACGCCGAAGCTTACGGATTTGCCGTATTTTTCGAGGAATTTGCTTTCTATGGCATTTCCGCCGCTGACAATATCCCATGCCGTCCGAACGGCTCTGTAAACATAGTCGTCAAGGTCGAAGGGAGCGTTGAAAACCGCCATTGTGGCATCTCCGATAAATTTGTCAAGAGTGCCGCCGTTTTTGAAAATGGAGTTTGTGGTGAGGTTAAGGTAGCTGTTGAGAATGTCAACCACCTGTTCGGGCTCAAGGCTTTCCGACATGGGGGTGAAGCCTCGGATATCCACGAAAAGCACGGCGATATTTCGGTTTTCGCCGCCCAGCTTTATCTGATAGCCGCCTTTTTTGGCGATCTCTTCAACGACCTGGGGAGCAACATATTTTTTGAAGGCTGTGGTGATCTTTTTCTTCTCGGCGGCTTCCTCCATGTACTTTCGTCCGAGATTTACAAGGTATGTGACAAGGGAACCGAGGGGGACGTACAATGCGGGTATTATCAGTCCCGCAGAATATATGCCGATACCTGCGGCAAACCAGCCGATAACTGCCGCAAAGACAATTGGTGTTGAAAATCTGAACCTGACCTTTCGGGAGAATACATACATAAAGCTTGCAATGACCGCCGCTATAAGGGAGGTCATTGCCCTGTTTGCGTAAACGGGATATTTTCCGTCAAGCAGTCCCTGAAGGATATTTGCGTGTATCTCCGCTCCAAACATCTGGTCGGCACTGCAGGGGACGGAGAACTGGTCCTGAAGTCCCGACGCATATGCGCCGATAATAACTGCGCAGTCGGTGAAAATTCGGGGGTCAACGGAACCGTCCAGAACTTTGCACAGGGAGATGTGCTCGTAATCATACGGTCTGCCTGCGTAGTCTATCTGCATTCGTCCTCGGCTGTCAAGGGCGGGAACGTTTTGCTCAATGCCCATTCTTTCGCAGTAAAGGGAATAGGTGCGTGCCGCAAGGCTCTGATGTATCTGTCCTTCGTATTCCACGGACATATAGGCTGTGCGGAC
>JAEDOB010000249.1 GCA_016302225.1 Oscillospiraceae bacterium
GCTTCATCAACAAGTACATTTCTGTCCTTGTCTATGATGATACCAAAGGTTTCATCGCCATAGTTTTCATTTTCAAGCAGGAAAAGCTCCTTGCCGTCAACGGTTTCGGTATCAACAACATACCATGTGCCCTCATAACCGTCGATTATGAGGGAATCGCTGTCTGCGGAAATTTCACCTTCAAGTGACTTCTTCGCCTTCTGTACAGCGGGAGTGTGTTCCTCCAGATATGCCTGAATAGTCAGTTCCTGATATCTTCTTACAACATCATTATTGGGGTTTATGTAAGAATTTGCATAATCCTCAAAATATCCCGAATGGGTATCAATAACATTCTGCTTGCAGTTCTGATAGATATATTCAAGGAAGTTTTCCGAATTGTATGCAGCAAGAACATCATCTTCGGTAACGGTGATGTCTATAAATTCACCATCGCCGCCGTCACCTTCCTCATTGAAATATACCCATGAAAATGCTTTGCTGTCAGGGTTGTAGATTATATCATTGGGATAACGATTGTCCACATGAGGAAATTTCGTCTGAATGATGATGTTATTTTCATATCTTTCCCTGTCGGCAGCACGTTCTTCATCATCGGCTCTCCAGTGTTCAAGCTGATTTTCGGTGTTGGTATAATCAATGCTGTGAGCAGCCGCATATTCAAGTGCTTCATCAACAGAAGAAAATGTAGGACATCTGCCCTCATCATCAAGATATACAGCTCTTTCCTCATTCGTTTCGGGGTCATATTCGGAAATGTAATAGTCCATATTTTCCTCGTCGGAAACGATACGGAAGAAAGAATTTTCCTCAATGCGGATCGCTGTGGGGTGGAAGAACTCATTGTCGGGGTCAAGGAACATATTTCTTGCTTCTCGCAGACTTTCAAAGCCTGCGGTTTCCCCTGTCTGCATATTGCGGATATTCACAAAGCCGTTGGTGTCGGCAATACGCTCATATCCCTTTTCACGCAGCTCATTCACAAGGTCCATATTCTGAATATTATCAATGATCCTGCGGACAGTAGCAGCGTTTTTCTCACCCACCACCGTAAGAGTTGCACTGTTGCCGCTTATCCTGCCCGAGAATTTCATAGATGAATCCCCGGCAATGATGTTTGCGACCTGCAATGCAGTTTCGGTATCAGTATTTATATACTTTCTCTCGGAAGGCGGCAGCTCCTTATACGGAACATTGCCTATAATTCTTGCTGTGCTTCTGTTCTGATCCGAAAGAGAATTTACAATAGCCAAAGCTCTCTCCCTGTCTGCCTTGCTGACAGTAATGGTGTTCTTGTAGCCGACCGTTGCGGAAAACATAATATTCTCCGCATTAAGTCTGTCCATAACAGTCCTTATGTTCTGTGCGGAAAGATTAAGAAAGCTGCGGTCATCGGGTGCAAGCTGTCTGTAATAGTCCTTGTTTACATATTCGGGCATAAGTGTCATCCTTTCTGATATTTATTCATCGCCTTGATGTCTGCGATAGTTGCTCCTTTGGGATAATCCTCGAAATACTCAATTATTTCGTCATAGGTGAAATTTCTCTCCGCACAGAACTTGTCCATTTTTACAACTTCTTCTGCGTGGATCTCCTTTGCCACCTTTGCCATCTGAGCTTCGATAACCTTTGTCCTGTTGGCAGCGGTTTTCTCATTCTCAATGGATTTAGCGTGCTTTTCTTTAAGAAGGTCACGCTTTTCAATGAGCTTTTCCATTCTGTTTTCAGGCTTTTTCTCCGCTGTGTCAGGCTTATTTTCCTCGGCGGGTGAAGCGTGCTCCAGTGGAGCACGAACCTCACCTATCACCTCGTTTTCTTTCATAAATTCATTCATAAAGCGTTACCCCTCACACTTCTTCAAAATCGCTTAAATCGTCATAAACGGGGCTGTTCTGTTCAATGTTTCTGCGGAACTTATCTCCTGTGAAATAAAAGTCCCTGACAAAAACATCGGTGGTAAACCTACGGATATTGTTACGGTCGATATATTCTCCTGTGGTAAGGCTGCCGTTGATGGCGATCATATTGCCCTTAGTAAGATAAGTGCAGATCCTCTCGGCAGTCTTTCCCCATGCGGTGCAGCGGATAAAATCAGTGACCTTTCCGCCGCCTGCATATCTGTCAACCGCCACTCTGAAATTAAGCACCACACCTGCCGAACTCCTGACAGGTCTGAGTGTAAGGTCTGTTGCAATTCTGCCCATGATATTTACGCTGTTCATATTCATACCTCCTGCGTTATCTCGCATTGTTATTTTTATTCAAGTTGGTTTCTTCCTTGTGCTTTTCGGAATACTTTACCCGAACCTTTTCAGCCCATTTGCCGATGTTCTCCACCGCATCAATAAATGCCTTGTCCTTGACTGCATCAAGGGTAATGGTTGCCTTGCCCTCGGAGAACTTTGCAGATAGGGTCACACCCTCCTTCTGAGCCTTCTGAGTGATGTCGTAAGCTGTTCTGGAATCGGTGTTTATGTATGCCTTGTGCTGAATTTTGCTGTACTCGTTTTTGTTAAAAAACTTTACAGTCTTTTCGGCTGATTTTTCGGTATCGGGAAACTTAGCGGCAATCTTTTCCGCTATTTTGTTTGCAGCCTCTGCAATGTGGGGACTCTGCTCCGCAACACCCTTTAACGCTTCGATCACTGTGTTATGATTCTGATCGGCTGTTTCGTTCACAAGGCAGGAAACAGCATAATTCTTCATTGCATCAATAAGCTGCCTGTTATCCCCGCACATGACCTCCGCCGCTTTCAGAGCAAGGTATTTCAGATTTGTGGTATCATCTTTTGAAACTACCTTGTTTCGTCCCGTTTTCTTAGCTTCATAAACCGCATCATCTGCGTGCTTGAATTCCTCATCGAAAATACGCCTTGCATTTTCGGGAGTGACCGCTTCTTTCGGCTCCATTGTGTGAACGCCCATTGAAACAGTAACCTTTATATCAACAGGCTCACCGTCATTCACAATGCTGTGAACCTTATTTTCAACGGTATCTCTCAGCCTTTCTGCAATATCCAGTGCAACCTCGGGTTCGGAATTTATGATGCAGACCATTTCCTCGCCGCCCATTCGGAAAGCACAGTCCGCACCGGCTCTTGTACCCTCCTGCAGAACATCGGCAACGCCCTTGAGGATAATATCTCCCGCATCATGTCCGTATGTATCGTTCACATTTTTAAAGTGGTCAATATCGCACATGATGATGTTTACGGTCTGTCCTTCATTCAGATTGCCGCACATGGTATTGGAAAGATATTCGTTAAGTCCCTGTCTGTTTTTCAGATG
>JAEDOB010000250.1 GCA_016302225.1 Oscillospiraceae bacterium
CAAATATCAAGCCAAAACAGGTACCGGGTATATTGAACATCATAAAAGCTATACAGCCGAATCTGCCGACCTGCTCTATGATCTCTAAAGTACTGTTCTTCTGCTTATTATTAATTCCGTCTTTATTAAATATCGCATATATCGCATATATCGCATTGGGTATCAAAAGCAATATTGCAAAAGCCGCTCCGAAAACATTAAACCAATCCATAGTATCCTCCTTGAGATTCTCTGATTTTTTAAAATCGTTTTATATTTTATCGGGAATCAATCCGATAATTGCTTTACCGTCATACACCCGTATATCTGTCAAAGCTGTATTGCCGCTTGTTCATATCAAAAGTTTCAATGAAAGCTACAGCATCTTTATAAACCCAACGCTCTATGTACACAGGCTTAACCGAAAAAAGTCTTTCGTTTTTAAGCGATGAATAGGCGTCAAATGAGCCTTTGAAGCATTCTTGAAATACATTGCAAAATTCGGCATTTTGCAAGGGACGACCTATCTCTTCGCAAGCTCCTTCTATCTGGATGTTATCTATACATAAGGCAACATTGCTGTTTGTTTTAATCTGACGATATTTTTTCATCGTTATATCGGTCTGGAAATATAAAACACCGTCAATCAGAACAACGCTCATCATTCGTGAAGATACTCTGCCGCCTTCAGTCGTAGAAAGCATTTTCACGAAGGAATGTACTGTTCCATTGCACCGAAAGCCACATCATATAATCTATTTCCTGAAGCTGTGTCAGATATTTATCTTCAAAAGCTGTAATTGTAATCATTTTTCTTCTTTAGTGCTTCAACATTCTGTATTTTTCTGATTTGTGCTATATTAAGCTTTTCCCCCGCTAATGAACTTATCAACGCATTCTATCCAGTCCTTGCTGTGATATATGGCAAGCTCTGCGTGTTTATATCCTTCAAAACAGCGTATCTGCGTCTGCGGATAGATTTCTTTCATTCGTTTTGCGGATTTCGCCGATACAGATTCATTTCCTTTAGTTCCGTGCATAAACAGTATCGAAGTATCCTTGCCGTGTTCGCAAGCGCTGATGTTTACACTGAATACGCTTCTTACAATATTTGAAATCGAGCTGTCCGACATAGTATCGGCAAATTTAAGAAAGCTCTCAAGATATTTTTCGGGCAGGAAATCCTTCTTGAAGCTTTCAAGAGTTTTCTTATCCCTCGCCTTTGATTTATGTATTATAGAGATATACGATTTTTCCATAATCCACACAGGGAGCTTTCCCACAGGCGACAGCGGTGCGCCGTCAAGCACCAGATAGTTTATGTTCAGCTTTCCGCTTTCAAAAATCTTATATGCTATTGCGCCGCCCATAGACAATCCGCATACAGCTTCAACATCCTTACCGAAGTTTGTGAGCATATATTCGATTATCCGCTCAGCCTCGTCTTCTACGGAGCTATACTCGCTCGCTTCTTCTTCGATATGACCGTCAAGCGCCGGAACAATAACATAATAGTTCTCGGAGAAATAGTCTATACTCTCCTGCCATATCTGCCACGGTGTAAGCACGCCGTGAATAAGTATCATCTTTTTGTTTTCTTTATTTCCGAATGTGTGAAATCTCATCTTATTATCCTTAAAAGTCTATTCCGAATCTGACATCGGGTTGATTCGGTTTATGCTCGCCTATCATCTTTTCCATCCATATCATGTCGTACCATCTGCCGAACTTATATCCGCCCTTTCTGCACCGATAAGCTCTTCAAGCTCTGTATTTGTCGGTGTTTCCATATAATATCCTTTCTTCGGAATTATCGCACGGATATTCCTATCATAACCGTTTCTTCTTCCCTGTTGCTCCATACGGAATGAGGGATAGTTCCTTTTACCAAAAAGGATTCATCCTGATGGATTATTACCGTTTCTTCGCCAAGCAACACCTTAGCTTCGCCCTTTACCACTATAAAGAGGTGGTTATGCTCGTGAGTATGCTGCTCTGTAGGTCCTCCGCCTTTTAAATTGATATACGCTATTGAACCGTCAATTATCTCTCCCACATTTGTGAACAGCTTCTTTGCTTCAAAGTTTATATGGTCGGGTGGAGTCATAAATCCTTCTCTCATTTTTCCTTTTCCTTTCAAAAAAATATACCAATCAGTCGAATTTCTTTATATACACCCTTGACATATTCCCGTGTGTATCAGGCATCATCCGATAAAACTCACAGCCGTATTTTTCATAAAGCCCGATGTGATCGGTAGATATATAAGCACGGCTTACACCCTCGGCTTTTGCTATCCTTGCTGTTTCCTCAAACAATTTGCCGATATAACGATGTCCCCGCCATTCAGGGAATGTATATACAAATCCTATCCACGGGGTTAATTCGGTTGACGGAATATCATCTCTTTTTGCGTAAGTACAGAATGAAACAAGCTCGTCTTCATCAATAAGCATCAGCACCTTGGTGTTGTCGCCTAAAACTTCAAACAGCTTGCCGCCGCTTATTAATTCGTTCAGGAATTTGCCTGCTCCCCAATCACAGCCGCCTATCTTTTGAAGCCAGTATTCTTTTCTGTCGCTGTCAAAGTAATTGATTACCTGCATTTTCCCCATCCATAACGATTGCTTTTCTTAAGTTCTGTTCCGATAAGATAATAATATCACATTAACGGATAATAATCAACGCAAAATGAAAACCCGACCGAAAATATTGCGCTCGGTCGGTAATACTTATAATTTATATGTCTAATGCTTTAATAAGTTTGATTGCCCTTGATGATACTAACTCGTCTTGGCTCATTTCTAAAAGGCTCTTTTTATCCACCCACTTATAATTAACCGTTTCTCCTTCTTGGAGAGTAACTGCATTTTTCTTCCAATTGGTAATGCATAGATATTCAACATAAAGAGAGTGGTGAACATCCTGCACAAATCTTCCGATTTCCGTTATTTTTGAAGCTTCAATCCCTGTTTCTTCTTTTAATTCCCTTACTGCACACTCTAAAGGCGTTTCACCTTGCAATGCAGAACCGCCTGCTGTCAACTCCCACATTCCACCGAATTTCTTTTCAAAATCTCTTTGCATAATCAAGTAAGTTCCATCTATATGATTAACAATAACTTCACCCACCAAATGATATATGCCATCAGGAATTGGTTCTCCTCTCACTAATGTAATATTCTTTAATTTATTAAATTCATTATCATATGCATCCCATATCTCAGCCATATAATACCTCCAAAAAAATACGCCTTGCCGAGTGCCTCGGCTCGCAGTTCCGCCTATCTAAATGTTTGATTTATT
>JAEDOB010000021.1 GCA_016302225.1 Oscillospiraceae bacterium
ACGGAAAATCCCTTCTTAGCGGCAACCTCTGTGTCCAGCTCGGGAATGGAAATGCGCTTTTCCGACAAAATGGAGATAAGTGCGTCCTGCACCTCGCTTGCACAGCGGGAAATTTCCTCTATTCGGGCAATAGTTCCCGTTTCCATCGCCGAATAAACGGGGCTTTTCACCAGCGATTCAAAGGAAGGCCCCTTCGCCAGCAGCATTGCATAGTTCCATGAATAGCGTATCTGCTCCTCGGTAGTGCCCGCCGTTCCCTGAATGACCTTTGACGAATTTCCGTTAATAGCGGCGGTGAGATGCTCGGAAAGCCAGGATTTGGCAGTTCCCGGTTCACCTATAAGCAAAAGTGCACGGTCGGTCACAAGGGTGGCAATGCAAATTTCCACCAGCCGCCTGTCGCCCATATATTTCGGCGTGATAACGGTTTTCCCCGATTTTCCGCCCATAATATAGGTAAGCACCGATTTCGGGGACATTTTCCAGCCCACGGGGACGGGATTTGTTTCGTTTTCGATAAGAGCATTCAGCTCCTCTTTGTAAAGCTCCTCGGCGGGAAGTCTGAGTATTTCGGACATTTTTATCACTACTTTCTACTTAAATAATCCTTGATATATCGCATCTGATAGTTATAGGTAAAGTCGTCGATTTTTCCATTAAGTGCAGCCACCTTGTTCATTAAAGCGGTAATTTCTTCCACCTTTTCGGCATCGGACAACGGGAAATTGTCAATTCCCCTGACAGGCATTGAAGAACCGTTTTTCAGGCTGTTCAGAACGAATTTTGTAATAATTCCCCTGTAATCGGACGCTTTTCCGTCTTTGAAATGCTGCGAAATTATCTCGATAGCAGACGAAACGGGGCACTCGGAGCAAAGGAAAAACGCAAAATTCACAGCGGGCACCCTTATCCGCTCGTAATCCTCGGGCTTGCAGCTGTTCAAAAGCATAAGCGCAGCTTGAGCCGCAGAGGAAAATGTTCTGTTTCGCAGCCTGTTATCGGACAGAGTGCACCGCCTGTCGCAGATGAAATCTATCAGCTGCTGCGGATAGCTGTCGGTCAGCCGAACAACGGGATAACGCCCGTAAGCACGTGTCCCACGCCAGTCAAGGCAGTATTTCCCGAAAAATTTGTCGTAATAGATGCCGTTTATGACATTCAGCAGCTCACTCCTGTGTTCCTCGGCATATTTTCCCATTCGGGCAACAGCATTTTCGGTATCCTCCGTAAGCAGCACGAAAAATTCCGACAGATAGAAAACCTGCGGCTCCTTCTCATACAGACGGTGAATAAGACCACGATATTCCTCGGTGTTCTTCTTCCGCAGACTTGTCAGGAGAAATTGGTTGAGAATCTCGGGACTTTGCTGCTTTGCAAGGAGCAAAAAGCCCTCGTCCGCATAGGGCTTGTTGGCAAGAAGTGACGCATATTCGTCCGCACGGCGGCTTTCATTTGTTAAATATCCGCTGGGAGTAAGCCCGCTTTTTATCAAACCGACGGCGAAATCGGTAGCCGCTTTTCCGCAGGCGGCGGCAATGTGCACGTCGCAGGACGGTTTGTATTTTGCAATAAGCTTGGTGATGACCTCCTCCGCTTCGGGGCAGTCCATGGAAACAAGAGCGTCCAAAGCTTCGTTTTTGATTTTGCCTTTTTCGGTATTGTAAAGTTCTAGCAGAAAGGGGGCGTTCCCGCTGTCCTTAGAGAGAGCGGAAATGGCGGCGATACGGACATTCTGCGGTGCGTTCTCGTCCTTGGCAAGGGACAAAAACCACGTATTTTCCGCCTTTCCCGACACTGCCGAAACGTATTGCACAGCCGTCCCCGACGCTTTCGGGTCGGACATATCCACGGCATTTTTCAGAAGCGGGACAAGCTTTTTTCCGTAAATTTCAAACATCATCTCCGAAAAATAGTCCAGATAGGTGCTGTTCTTTCCGCAGGCTTTAATGAACGCCATGAGCACACGGGGGTCGCCCAGCAGAGCCGTTTCGTCCTCCGACAATTCGTATAGATTGGGACTGCACTTTGTAATTTTCTCGCAGAATTCCGATATAACGGAGTAGGGTGCATTTGATAACTGTCCTCCAATAGAGGACACTTCCGTCGGAATGACCTCGCTGTTATCCGCAAATGTTCCCTGTGTCACCGCCAGCGCATCAGCCAGCGCAATAGCATCAGCCAGCTGACAAGACGCATTTTCCGCCGTAAACAGCGATTGACAGAGCGCAAAAAGCTTCCCGAACGCCTTGTTCAGCTCCGCCAGCGGCTGAAATTCATCAACCGCCTTTTTCAGCCTGAAATCCTCGCTTACCGTCTGACAGCCCGCAGCCGCACAAGCGTAAAGTCTGCTGCGAAGCTCGTAGAATGGTGATATATTCATATTCTTATCCCTCCTCAGCAAAGCCTTATAATACCGTCATTCGTCACAACAGAAACAGGGCAAACAAATATCCGCCGCTCCTCGGACGAATAGAAAAACTCGCCCAGAAGCGCACCGTTTTGCAGATACTGTCCGTCCAGCACGGACAAAACCTTGCAGCTGTCGGGATAGTTTCCGTTGGGTTTAAGAGCAATGGTTTCCTCTCCGAATTTCAGTACGGGGTGTCCGTCAGAAACCGCAAACTCAATGGAATCATAAGGCACAAGCAGTGCAGTGCTGTCGTCGGAAAGAGTGTTTTTCAGCTCGTTTTTCGCCTTTTTGACCGCATCGGAAAGGCTTTTTTCCGCCTTGGAAAGCAGCTCGGCGTAAACCCCGGACTCAGCCTCGGAGATCTCCGCAGCCTCCCAGCGAATACGCCTGTTCAGCCCGCCGGGATAGCGGTAAAGCTCCTTTATTCGGTGAACGCCGAACACCGAATTTTCCGCCTTTATGTACTTCGCCGCCTTTAACGGGCGAATGTTTTCCGTCTTGGAAATTTCTCCCGTGTCAAGGTCTGCCCAATATGCAAAGTCAATGTCCGCTTTGTGCATAGCATCATGCAGCACCGTGAAGGACAGCTGTATTATCCTTGCATTTTCCTTGAAAAGACCAATTTCTTTAAGCTGCGTCAGCTTCCAGACGCCGCCCATTTCCTCGTACAAAATATTGTCCTCGGGCAGCACTTCGCCGCTCTCCAGCTTTTCGGCAATATACGCACGGCTTTTCCGCACCGCCGACGAAAGCTTCACGCAAAGCCCCGTCAGACGGGCAAGCTCCTTGTCATCGGGGGACGCCGTCAGCCGTTCCGCTGCCGTGATTATCTCGTTCATTATGGCTTGCGGTTCGGGAAGATAGTAATCTCCCAGCTGCTTGGCAAGATTTTTGTACTGCTCCGCCGCCGCAGAGGACACGGAGGAAATCCCCCGTGAAAACAGGTCGTTCACAAACCGCTCTGCAAGTTCAAGACCTTCCGCCTGCTTTTTCAGCTTTTTTGCGGCGGCAGCCTTGTTCTGCTTGGGCGGCTTTTTTTCGGCCATTTCGGCGTTTTCGGACTTCTCAGCCCGCCTTGCCAGCTTCTCCCGCTTTTCCAGAATATCTGCGGGAATCGGGGCAATACCGAAATTTTTCCCCGCCAGCCAGTCGTACATTATCCCCAAACAATGCTTGCAAGGGAACTGTCTGCTTGGACAGCTGCACCTAAACACGGGCGCATCTCCCGAAAAATCCGCCGATGAACGGTAAGGCTTGCTGCCGCTGCCCTTGCAGTCGCCGAAAATAAGGGTCTTGTCCTCGCTGATAAAGAGCGACTGAAACCCGCCGCTTCGTGAGATTTTCTGTCCGTTCTGAGCGGCAGCCGCATTTGGTGCCGCAGAGCTTATAAGCTCCGCCGTTATGGAATTTACCGTTGACATTTTTTGTCCCTCCCGAAAAGATCCCTCAATTATTGCAAACTGCCAATTGATTTGTTTCACTGTGAAATAAACACTGAGCAACAATGAAAAAATGCGGACAGCCTCAGCTGCCCGCAAATAAATCAATTGGAAGTGTTTAACTTTCTTCCCTTATTCACGTCAATGGAGGTCTGGGAAAAATAGTCAATGACCTGCTTGGAGCGGTTTGACTTGTTCATCTCCGCTGCAAGCTCGTTCTGCATCTGCTTTAGGTGCTTGTAAATTTCCTTGTCCGCCTCGTTGATCTTGTGCTTTATCTCCTTGTATTTAAGAAGCCGCTCCTGAATTTCCAGCAGCTCGCCGCTGAGCTCGCCGACCTCCTTAAAGGAGAACATATCCTCCAGAAGCTCCTTCCGCTCGACGCTCTGTGCGTTGACATAGGACTTTATCTCCGCAGAGATGCCGTCTATCTTTGCGATAAGCTTCTCTCGTCTGTCAAGCATTTCGGTAACGCCGTCAATGTCCTCATATATCATCTTTGAGGAAATTTCGTGGTAACGCTCCGCCTGCTCGATTTTTTTATCCATAAGCTCGGTAAGCTTTTTGTCCATTTATCTCCCGCCAATCATACTTATTTATGGGTGTTCCCCAGCCTAAATACACTGCTAAGGTAACAGAAATATCGATCAATTCAGCGGTTCCTGAGAAATCAGTATTAGTAACCGTTGCGGCTTATCTCCTTGTAAGCGTCCCTGAGCTCCTCAAAAAAGGGTATCAGCGACTCCACAAGCTCCTTGTCCTTCTTGATATTTGCCTGAACAAGCGAACGTCTGAGATAGTCGTAAATAGCCGCCAGATTGTTTGAGATCTCATATTTCACCTTGAGATTGCTGTCCAGCATATCCACAATATCCTCTACCTTGGAAATAGACTTGTTTACGGCAGAATAATCCTTCTCGTCAATATAGATGATAGATTTTTTCAGCTCTGTAACAGCCTTGTCATATAGTGCGATCAGCATCTGCGCAGGGGTCATTGTGCTGACACTCTGCTGCATATATTTCTGATAGGGATTGTACTGCATAAAGCACCGCCTTTAAAATTTATCGGCACAGGCAGACAGCCGCCTGCCCGCCGAAGTGATTCCATTTATCACTGACTTGACGAATCCGTGAAAATGCTTGCCTGAGTTGACCACTGAGCCATTGCCTTTTCCAGAGCTGTAAACTTGCTCCAGTAACGCTCCTGCTCGGCTTCGTACTTTTTCTGGAGCTTTGAGATCATCTCGTTGTAAGCATCTATCTGCTTTGAGATCTCGTTTGAGCCCTGAGAAGCGGTGTTTTCGACACCCGCGACCATTGTCAGAGAGCCGTAAGAACCTCTTGTGGTGGAAATTGCGCTGTCAACAGCCTTTGTTACTCTTGCTGCAAGACCGTTGTTCTTGTCGGTAAACAGCTCCTGTATCTGCTCGGCGTTATTCTCAAATGCCTGCTTGAACTTAGCTTCATCTCTGATGATAAGCTTGCCGCTGCCCACAGAATCCTCAAACTCGATACCCATATTGAACAGGCAGAAGTTGTCGGAGGTATATGTATTTGTCACTGCGTCGCTGAGCTTGGAAACGAAGGAATTTATCCTCGAATCGTTGTAAAGCAGACCCTGTTTAGCCTTTTCTTCCCAGTTTTCGATCTGCTTGTCGGTCATTTCCTCTTCCTGCTCCTCGGTCAGCGGGTCATAGTATGCGCCGTTGGACTTGGGACGGGAGGTGCTTGTTTCCTTATTAAGCTCGTCGATCAGCTTGTTATAGTCGTTAATGAACTTAACAACGGCGTCGTAAGCCTTTTCGGTATCTCTCTTTGTAGATACGGTAACAGCCTCGCCTGCGTTTATCTTGTTAATGCCGTCCTGAGTAAGACCGCCCAGATTGATGGTGGTGCCGTCTATCTCGATGGAGTTGGAGCTGTTGGTAAGGGTAACGCCGTTTATGGTAACGACAGCGTTCTGTCCCTGATAATTGGTAGCTGCATTGTCAACAGCCGAACCGCTTATTGAGGATTTTCCGAAGAATTTCTCCAGAACAGCCTTGGAATCGTCGTCTGCTGCGGTGAAATCCTCCAGAGCGGTCATAACGCCCGTTGTTTCGTCATAGGAAACCAGACCCTCGTCAACAAGGTCCTGAATGGTAACATCGCCTGTAAGGGAAACTGCGGAACCGTCAGCCCTTGTGAGATTGAGCCCGTTTTCGGAAAGCTTGTATTCATCGGCATTTACCTTGTTTGTGAAGGAGGACTTGCTGTCGGTGACCTCAAAGCCCAGCGCAGAAACAAGCCTTGCACTGTCGCTGTTACCCGCAACGGCATTAAAGGAAATGATGTCGTTTGCGCCTGCGGTTTCAAAGGAGATGTATCCTCCGCCGTCCTCTGCGGCTGTGTACTTCATAGTGGGAGCGGAGCCGCCGAAAGCGTTTTTCAGCTCCTTGTTAAACAGCTCGACTATCTTTTCCTGAGAAGTCTTTGTTACAACGCCGTCATCACCCACGGTATCGGAGATGTCGTTCTTATCGCCGTTTCCGTCGTACTTATAGAAGCCGACCTCCTTGGTAACGCCGTTGACGGTTATCTTAATTGAGTTGTTTACGAGATTTTCAAGGTTTCCTGCCTTTTTGGTACCGGTCAGGGAGCTGCCCATTACGGAAACGGAGCTGTCCTTGTTGCCCTCTGCTATCTCGTCATTGTTGAACAGCGCATTGAGCAGATTTCCCGAGCTTTGGGAAATGCTTATCTCGCCGCCCTGACCCTCCTGAGAAGCCTTCAGCGAGAAGCTCTGGGACAGGCTGTCAAAGCTCATGGTAACGTTAGCGGAGGAGCTGTTGACGGTCTTTATCATCTGAGCGACGGTGGTATTCTTATTGAAGCTGAAATCCACGCCGTTTATATTGAAGCTGAAATTATCGCCCTTTAACTCCTTGGCAAAGCTTATGTCACCCAGCTTTGCGGAGGTGGAGATCTTGTTTGACGTGTTATTCTCCAGACCGATAGCAGCCATTGAAGCGTTTTTGTTGGAAGCCTTATCGGACACGCCTACGGTAAAGGTGTGAACATAACCGTCGGTGCTGTTAAGGGTAAGTCTGCCCTTGTCGTCCATAGTGAAGGAGTTGGAGCTTGTGCCCAGCTGAGCGTTGAGAGCGTCAACGAAGTGCTGCTGGCTTATGGAAGCGTCCTCGTCTGCGGTGAAGGTTATCTCTCTGGAAAGTCCGTCGAGAGTTACCTTAACGGTGTACTGAGGGAAATCTGTGGAAGCCTCGGCAGCCTTTTTAGCCTCCTCGGCAGCCTTTGAAAAGTCCAGCTGAACGGCTGCATTTACCGCACCGCCGTTTGAGGTGACCTGAGCGGCTGTTGCAAGCTGAGCGATATTTGTGATCTTATAGCTTGCCTCCGCTGCGGTCGAAGAAGCGGTAGCAGTTACCGCCGAATTGCTTGAGGTAGCCTTAAAGGACGCCATCAGATAGTTTGAACCGATATTTGTTTCGGGATTCAGGGCGTTCAGGTATGTATCCTTAAAGGTCTTTATCTTAGAAATAACGCTGCGGTAGGACTCCTGCTTCCACTGGAGGGACTGGAGCTTCTGCTTCTGTCTGTTTATTTTGCTCTTTGTGAGCGAAGCCATCTGTTTAACGAGATTTTCGGTATCAAGACCGGACAGAAGTCCCGCATTTTTGATGCCGTTAGTACTTCCTGCCATAAAACATCATCCTTTCATTAATTCTTATTTTTAAGAAGTTCTTCCATAAACGATACGGGCAGCTTCCCTGCTGCTTCTATGTTAAAAGCTTCCGTGTCCGCAAGCTCGTTTCTGGCTATTTTGACGGTTTTCGGGGCGTCGATGCCGATACGCACTCTGTCCTTGCTGACCTCCAGAACGGTTATCTTTACATCGTCGCCGATATGTATGCCCTCACCGTTTTTTCGTGTAATGACCAGCATATCATTCGCCCTCCTTGTAAATGGAGAATTTCAAGGGATAATCCTCGGCAGCTATCATCTGAACTGCCTTCTTGTTATCGGCATTTACTGCAAGGGGGCTTTTGAGATTTGCCGTTGCCTGATGAAAATCCTCGGGGACAACAGCTATGGCAAGAAATCGTATATCGGAATTCTCGTTTGCATCGATAACTGCCATATCCTCGGGAGAAATAGTCGGCTTATATCCCGAACAAAGCTCGCAGGGGTCAAAAACGATGAAGCAAAGCCCGGGCTTCTGAACGCTTTGCAGCCACATAGGATATTTACCGTCCCCCAGGGGAGAAAGCAGCGCATATTCCGTAAGCTCCTCAAAAGCGATAATGCCCTTCGGGAATGTGATGACCTCGGAAAGGGGGATCTCCTGCTTTCCGAAATCTCTTGTATCTATATTAATGATCCTGTTCATATCCATAATGCGGACCGCCTTTCGGTTATGTCAAACTAATTTATCAAGCTCCTGCTCGGTATATCCGGGAGCGGCGCTTGCGGGGAAATAGAACGGCTCGCCGATATACTGTATATCCACTCTCGGGTACTGGCTGACGAAATATTCCAGCTGTGCGGGCACATACTGTATCTCCAGAGTAGACGGCTCAACATCGAAATTCAGCTGTGAACGGGTGTATCGGAAATCCACCGTTCCGCCGTCCCAGGAGATCTTTACTCCGCCCTTTGGGATAAAGTCCATGACCGATTCTCTGACACGGTTCAGATTGCTCCGTGCAATATCGGCGGGAGTGACACGCCTGTGAGCAAGTGCCAGCTGATTGCCCTCCTTGACGGTTTTCGCAACGGCATCAAGCCCCGCCTGTCTGCCCTTTGCGGCAACATCTCTTACGAAGGTATCGCAGTTTTTGAGGTTAAGGCTGTTGCGCCACTGAGTGTTGTCTATCTTCATCTGCAGCGGCTCTATCTGATACTCAAGACCTCCCTGTTCGCGGGACATCTTGACGGAAGCGAACTTGCTGTTCATTTCCAGCCTGCCGGGTGTAGTCTTTAGTTCGATTTTTATTGGGGTCGTTGTTATATCCAGAAGCTGATCCATTAACTCTCACTCCCTTCGCACCAAAGCGTAATTATCTGATAAAATCGAAAATACTCTGAGGAATGACCTGCGAACCCATTTGAAGTGTGGCATTATAAGCAGCCTGAGCGGATTTCAGGTCGGTAATTTCCTGAGTAAGGTCTGAGGCTTCAATGTCCTTCTGCTGTACCTGGAGATTATATCTGTCATTTTCTACCTTAGTAAGGTGGAATTCAATGGCTTCGCTCTTTGCTCCGAAGTTGGTAACGCCGATAAGAACAGTTTCCTTAGCTGCGTGTATCTTATCCAGCAGACGGAAACAGGTTTGCTTGTCGCCGTTTCTGAGAGCTTCCGCAGCGTCGTAGGTAAGCTGGATAACATTCAGGCTGTCGCCGTCCTCGTCAACACCGCAGCCTGTCATTTCAACGCCGTTAAGGGTGATGTTCATGGCGGTATTGGGGTCAACCTTTGCGGTTGCGGGATCCGCCTCGCCTGTAACGGGGTCGGTTTCATAGGTATACTTAATGCCGATACCCACATCAACGTAAATAGGCTGAGAAGCGGGGAAGAGGTTATAGGGACGAACCGAACCCTCTGCATACTCCTCGGCGGAAAGTGTTTCACCGTTAAAGGTATGCTCGCCGCCCGTCCCGGTTTCTATCATTGTATTAACGGGAACGCCGTTGTAGGACAGCTTGCGTGTCGTTTCGTCAAAGGTAAAGGGAACGCTTGAATTGTTCGTTCCGCCGAATATCTGTCGGTCGGAATACATATCATTAAGCTCTGTACGCATCTGCTCGGCGAAATTCTCCAGCTCCTGAGCGATGATGTTATGCTCTGTGGGGCTTTTGTCGCCGTTTACGCCGTAGATAAGCTGAGTGGTAACCTTAGTTACCTCACCGCTGACGGTCAGCAGGTGGGATTCTGCGGAATTGTAGAGTGCCTGAACCTTTTTAAGGTTATCCTCATACATATCCAGATTGGCAAGGGATTTTCTGATTATCATAGCATTTGCGGCAGCGGTAGCGTCCTCGGAAGCACGAGTAAACTTTCTTTCCGTCAGAATGCGGTTATTTATCTTGCTCATACGTTCAAGAGCGGAGTTGCTGTTTCTGAGGTACTGCCGCTTCATACCGTTCTGAGTTATTCTCATTGGTTTATCCTCCTACATAATACACCGATAAAAATACCGATAATACTTTTATCTGCTTTCTTTCCAGCCTTCGGCGGGAAAGAAAGCACTAACAGCGTTTATTACCTGCCCACAAGACCCATCTGATTGATGATAACATCGAGAGCCTCGTCAAGGGTGGTCATCATTCTTGCAGCGGCGTTATACCACTTCTGGAAATTCATCATATTAATGCCTTCCTCGTCGAGAGATACGCCCATGATCTCATCTCTTGCGGCGCCTACCGATTCGAGGATAGTGGTGTTTGCCTTAGCGGAATCATACTCAAACTGTGTCTTTTCGCCGATTATCTCGCCGTAATTTCTTACATAGCCTTCAAGGGTATATGTCTGACCCGAAGGGATACTGTCATATGTAAATTCGCCTTGGAACACAGCCAGCAGACGGTGGAGATTTTCGTTGTCCAGCTCCTCGCCGGTTTTTCCCGCATCATTCTTCTGGACGGGAGTCCTTGTTATCATCATGGTGTCGTTCTTCCATGCGTCGCTTACTGCAAAGGTGAAAGCGGGTTCGTTCTCATCGTAGGTGAACATTATTCTGTCGGCGGTAGCGGCGGTGCCGTCGTAGCCGTTAGCGGCGTTGAACTTATTCGCCATAGTCTTAGCCAGCGAATCAATGATCTCCTTGAAATAGGGGATACCCTGATAGCCGTTCTTGCATTCGCCCGTATATTTGGGGCTTGCAACGAAATCGCCGTTGCCGTTGTACATATCGAACAGACCCTTTAATGTGCCTGTTTTCAGACCCTCGTTTCCGGGTGTTCTTGAATCTGTGCCCACGATATATATCTCGTTTGTAACTCTCTGTGCCGTTACGGGATTGCCTTCTGTATCTACTACGGGATTGCCTTCTGCATCTGTTACCGTATATGTTTCCGTAAGTGCTCCCAGCTCCGCATCAAGCTTTGCGGGATCGCTCATGATATTTATCCATTTTTCGGCGGAGTGCAGCTCGGAGGCGTAAAGCTTTAGATTGGAAGGAGCCTTCTCGGCGGCGTCTGTGCTGGACGGGTCAAACATGGAAATTTTTCCGAAAACATACTGATTTTGGCTGACAAGCTTTGCGCCCGCCGTACCGGGTGCAACCACCGTGCCGTTTTCGTCAACATAGTATTCTTCCTTGACCCTGTCGACCATTACCTTGTCACCGAAGGAAACGGTAATATCTCCGAGAGCATTTTCCTTGACATAAACATTTCCGTACTCAGCCAGCTCGTCAAGCAGAAGATTTCTCTGATCCTTGAGTTCAAGAGGACCATAGGTGGTATTTGATCTGTATGTACCGTCATCGTCGATATATGTTTCGTTAGATGCAACGTAATCATCAACTATCTGCTTATTGAGGGCGGAGATCTGCTTGAATATCTCGTTTATTCTCTTAACGGCATTTTCGGTCTTTGTGAATGTCAGTTCGGACACCTGATCTATCCTGCTGCTGAAATTCTGGAATATCTGACCGACCTTTTTAGCCTCATTGATAGCAATGGCAGCCATTTCGCGCCTGTCTGCATTGTCTGCGGAGAAGGACTGCAAAGCGGCTTCAAACTTATTCATAACGCCCGAAAATCCCGTGTCTGCGGCTTCTATATCGTCGATAACGTCCTCTATCTGATAGAGAATGTCCGCCTTAGTGGTGGACTCGTTGGCTTCACCGCTGAGAGTTCTGTAACGTTCATCGAGAAGGACATCTCTTACCTGAGTAACGCCCCTCATATCAACGCCCTGACCTGCCAGAGCTATTTTGGTATTGTATCTCAGTCCGCTCTGAAAATTCTCCACGGAGAAAAGGTCGACTCTCTGACGGGTGTAGCCCTCGGTGTCGACATTTCCGATGTTGCTGCCTGTTATATCGAGAGCCTTCTGTGCCGAAAAAAGGGCACGCTTCTGTGTTTCAAATCCTAAAAATGTAGGTCTAAGCATTATTGATCGTTCCTTTCGTTCCGTATCAGACAGACTTCATCATTGAATGGATATTTTCGTCCGACCGGTTTTTTCCGCCGTTCACATTATATGTATCAGACTCTGCGGGAGTCTCAAATTTCTTCATTCGCTCGGCAACGATAAGCCGCACGTTGTCGTTGACCTTTTTTATCTCCAGCACCAGACGGGAAAGCTCCTTGAATTCGGCTCTGAGAGCCTCCTTCTTGTCATCGGGGGCTTCGTCGATTATGTTGCTGAAGGTCTTGTTCTGACCGTTTGTGCCCGAAAGTATTCTGAGCCGCTTGGTTTCAAAGGCGTTTGTTTTCATAATAAGAGCCTGCTCGGTCTTGATGGAATCTGTCAGCCCCTGAATATCGTCCTCCGCCACAAGCTTCATCTTTTTCAGCTCGAAGGCGAGGAAATCTCTGTAATGCTCGTTATATTGCTTGAAAAAAAGCAGCAGGCTGTTGTAATCCATAATGATTGCTCCTTAAAATTATACAGGCGGTAAATTCTCTTTTTCTTATACTATCGGTAAAATCAGCCGTCGATAATAGCGGCTGCGATCTTCTCGCTTGAAACGCTGTAAGTACCTGCGTTTACCGAAGCTCTGAGGGCGGCGATCCTTTCGGGAGAAGCAAAGCCGTCAACGCTCCGCTTAGCCGCTGCCTTAGCCGCTTCGGGCGATTTCGCCATTGCGGAAAACTCCACAGTGTCCGTATTTTTGGACGCTGCCTGCTTAACTTCCTTTTTTGATCTTCCATCGAAAGAGCTTCTCTGATATGCTGCGAGAGCCGACGACAGTTTCTTTATCTCCATATAAGTCACCTCCGTAAAATCTGCGTTCGGCGGCATTTTCTCAAGCCGCTGACACTCCTATATACTATATCGGCAAATACTTCTGAAACTTTAGCCGAAAAATTTATTTTGCGGACATTTTTTTATTTGGCTGTAAACCCTTTGAAGGATTATACTAATTGTATATTTTTCTTCGGATAAAATGTGAAAAAGCCGCCGAATATCATAGAAATTCGGCGGCACTGTATTATTCTGCGGTTGTTTCCTCGGCTGATTCGGGGTTTGCGGGTTCAATGTCAATTATCTCGCCTTGAACGCCCATATCACCGTCCTGCGCACTTTCGCTCTGATATGCTTCGGGGTCGGAGAAGTCGGACATTTTGTAGCCCTCAAAATGTGAGATATAGTTTTCATCGGCGGTATCGGAAAGACGTGTTACCTCCGCAACCACCTCAGATGCAACTCCGTCATAGGTGAAGCTCTCCACAAATTTCACCAGCGTGCCCTCTTCATCGAACCAGTAGCTGATAATATCGTTTGCGTCCCCGCCGATATAGGAGGATTCGACGGTATAGGTCTTTCCGTCAACAGTCTGTTCGGTGACTGCCATAAAATCCGAAAGCATTGCGCTCAGCTGTTCGCCAAAATAGGTTTTCGGGGTAACAACGGCGAGGTAGCCATCGTCCTTGATGATAATGCCTTCCTTTACGCTGTGGTCGTAGGTGTAAACAAAACCGTTGTCGGCAATAAGGCTCATATCCGATTCCGAGTCATTTGCCCTTGCGCCGACGATATTTCCGTCCGAGGACATATTCACGGTCATGCTGCTGCCGTTCTGGGAAAGAACAATGGTCATTGTGTAAACGTCCATCGAGCAGACCTTTTCGATATATTTTCCCGTTTGGGACTTGAAATATGCCACCTGTTCGCCTTCAAGCTCGGGGAGGGGGTCCTTCTGCAGGTCAACTATAATGGTTTCGGCGGTGGTTTCCGATTCGGTAACGCTTTCGGACACGGTAGTTTCCTCTGTTGTTTCGGAAACCGTTTCTGCGTTGTTTCCGCCCGAGCAGGCTGTCAGGGCAATGCAGGAAACTGCGATCAATGCGGCTAAAAGCTTTTTCATTTAAATATCTCCAATCTTTATGAATTCTTTATAGTTTTTTAAGGGTTTCTAAAATATGGTGGTGTATGATAATAATTGTAAAGGGGGAAGCCCGAAATGAACTGGGTGCTGTATTTTATAGTTTTCTGGCTGCTGTTTATTATCCCCGCCATTACAAGGCGAAAAAACCGCAGGCGAATAAAACAATCTAAAATGAGAAGAAGAAAGGGGCGCAAAGCCATGAGCTATGAGCTTATCAAGAAATTTATCGGAAAGAAATGTTACCTTCACGGGGAAAATGATTTCACCGTTCCCACGGGAGTTATCCTTACCGTTGAGGACAATTGGGCTGAGATAGAGCTTGAGGACAAAAAGACCAAGCTTGTTAATCTCGATTACATTACTCAAATAGAGGAAGTGCCCGAAAAGAAGAAAAAGTAACAAGGGGAACAATCACCTATATACTTCAATTATAGTAACCGACAAAAATTATTTTACTTTGAGTGGAATTCGAGTTAGGTATATATTTCTACCCGCCTTCGGCGGGTAGAAATATATATGATGCTTAATATAGTCAGCAGGAAAATCAGAATCCTCGAATCGATCGGCGTTTTTCCAAGGGCTATTATAGCACACTTTATTATGTTTGTCAAATCGGAGCAGGATTTCTTGCTCCGATATTTTTTTATACTAATCTCCAATGAAGGTGTAGACAAAAAATCTGCACAAAACCTATAAGTACAAACTTTTTCACAGATTTTTTGTCCACTTTCTAATCAGAGATTAGTATTAATAACAAAAATGGGCGTTCCCGAAAAAGGGGAAACGCCCATCATTCAACACTAAACATTAAATTATCTTCGCATTTTTATGCA
>JAEDOB010000251.1 GCA_016302225.1 Oscillospiraceae bacterium
GAAGCCGCACCGTTTCCGAAATCCATTCCCTTGAAGTCGATAACAACGTTGTTTCCGATATTTTCAATGCGGCTGCCGTTTACCTCAAAATCATCTCCGTAAACGCCGTCATTGTCCGCCGCACTGATAAGCGCAAATGCCTCGTTGGGCTTCTCAAACTCAAATCCGCCGAAAATGCAGCTGTTCTTTATGCCGAAGGTCACAGTTGAAATACCCTTGAACACCTCGGAAAGAGGGGCGTCAATAATATCAAATCCGTCCCAGCGGTTGTTGTGGGGAATTTTCAGCGTGTCAACAAGCCTGCCGCCCTCATTGGGAATACCGTTCCAGACCTCTATTTCAACATCGGCATTGGAACTGTTTCCGACACCTATCTTCATTTTGGACGAACCCGCTCTGCCAAAATCCACGTCCGTATAGGTAACATAAGCAGGTCCCGAAAATCCGCCAAGTGCGCCGTTTTCGATAACCTTTAGTGCAGTATCCGAACGACTGTAAAAGCATGCGCAAACAAAGCTGTACGGACTTCTGACCGCCGCACCCATTCCGCTGACAGCAAAGCAAACATCAGAGCAAACCTCGGGATAATCGCCGCCGTTATTGCAGAAAAATCTCAGTCTGAATTCGCCGTCGCCCTTTGCTGTGACCTTAACCTTGCCGTCCGTCATTTCGCAGACTGCAACATTGGTTTCCAGCCCATTTTCCGCAACTGCCTTGCAGTAAATTTCATGAGCGTCCGCATTTTCGGGATATACCTTGTAGCCGACCTCTGCAACGGTGTTTTCCGCATCAAGCCGACCGCTGCCCGAAATAAAAAACGCTTCTATCTTTCTCACGGGGACATCGTGCATTTCGGCAGCTTCTGTCACCTTGTCAAACACTCTGCCTTCCTCGGCAGTATAGCCAACATCTTCCGCAGTCAAGCGAATGTCCGCAGCTTCAAGACCGTTGGAGCTTGCGGTAAGGACCATCTCTCCCGCCTTATCCGTCGCCATTATCATGACCGTAAGCCTGCCGCCAAAAATCTTTCTGCTTGTGGTCTTGTACTGCTCATAATCGGTAGAATCGCCGTTGTCCATTCCCACAATTCGTCCCGCACCCGTCAGGCTGACATTTATCCTGTTTCTCGCATTTTCAACGTGATAACCGTTTTTATCGCAAACGGAAATTTCCGCAAAGATCATATCGCAGCCGTCCGCCGACATAACCGTTTTATCAACGGAAATATTCACCTTTACGGGGTCGGAGAAGCTGTGCTTTGTTTCCTCGGCAACGGCATTTCCGTTATGGTCATAGGCAACGGCTTTCAGTTCACCCTCGGCAAAAGGCAGCTGCCAATGACCTTTCAGCTTGCTGCCGCTTTCACGTTCAAGCTTCTGTTTTCCGAGAGAATTTCCGTTTAAGAAAAGCTCAACATAAGGCGCATTTGTGTATGCGATAACATCAATAAGCGTGTCGGGACAATCCCTGTTGAAGTCCCAATAGGGCGCAATGTGCACCATCGGCTTTTCCGTCCACTGCGACTGATAAAAATAGTAAATATCCTTCGGAATGCCCGCCGTGTCAACAATGCCGAAGTAGCTGTTTTTCGTGCTGTACGGCGTAGGTTCGCCGATATAATCAAAGCCCGTCCACACAAACTGACCAAGGCAGAACTTCCTGTCCCTGTCCATTATCCACGCTCTTTCGGCAGTGCTGCCCCAGCCTACAACGCTGTTTCCGAGAGAGGAACATTGGTGGTCGTCATGAGTAAGCAGCGATGCGGACAGCGGGAAATGGTAAACTCCCCTGCTGTGTACCTCGGAGGCAGTTTCGCTTCCGTAAATACAGGTTTCGGGATATTTTTCGTGATGTGCATCGTAAAGTCTTTCGGCGTAATTATATCCCGAAATACCCAGCATTTTTCCGACCTTCTGAGCATTTTCCCATTCAATGAAATTGGAACCGATAGTTACAAAAGCATTCTTTCTTGGGTCAAATTCCTCAACATATTTTTTAAGCATTTCTGCGATCTCATAGCCCCTCTCGGACGCATGAGTGTCGTAGATCTCGTTTCCGATACTCCACATAATAACAGAGGGGTGATTTCTTCCCCGCCTTACCCAGCTTTCAACATCGCAGTGGGCAGTAACGTTGAAAAATCTCGCATTGTCAAACTCGGTCTTAGGCATCTCCCACATATCGAAGGATTCGCTGTCAACATAAAGTCCCATCTCGTCGCAAAGCTCCATAAGCTCCTCGGAGGGCATATTGTGAGATGTGCGGACAGCATTTGCGCCCATCTCCTTCATTATCCTAAGCTGACGCCTAAGAGCAGTTTTGTTGACGGCTGCACCCAATGCGCCAAGGTCGTGATGCAGACAAACGCCTTTCAGCTTTTCATATTTGCCGTTGCAGAAAAATCCCTCGTTGGGGTCAAATTTAAGCGTTCTGAAACCGAAGCTGTTTACCACCAGATCGGTGCGTTCACCCGAATGTCCGAAAACCTCAGTTTTCAGCTTGTAAACACTCGGCTCGTCCGCACTCCAAAGCAGCGGAGAATCCACCGTAAACACCTTTTCCTCATCGGGCGAACCGTTATATGTATGAAACTGAACAACGTGTCCGTCGGGGGCAATTACAGAATGGCTTACCGCCGAAACCATATGCACATCGCAGTTAAATTCGCAAGTGACCGCAACTCGTCCGTCCATATCCGCAGAAATGTAAACACCATCGGGCGCAATACCCACTTCGGGACGCTTAACAAACCACACATTTCTGTAAATTCCCGCACCCGAATACCAGCGGGAATTAGGTGCCTTATGACGAACTCTGACAGCAACGGTATTCTCGCCCTTCACGATATAGCGGGTAATATCCGTTTCAAAAGCGGAATAGCCGTATGTCCACCTTCCCGCAGACGTTCCGTTCACATAGACCTCCGAATCCATATAAACGCCGTCAAAGCCCAGAGAGTATAAAACGCCCTCCTCAGGCTCTAAGGAAAAGGTTTTTACATACCAGCCCTCACCGGTTTCGTACAGATTGTGAGTGTCCCAAATCAGCCAGTCATGGGGCAGCTCGACGGCTGTAAAATCACTTTCCATTGCAGTATTGTAATCGGTTTCACAAGCAAGCTTGGCAAAACGCCAGCCCGAGTTAAACAGAGTTTTCTCGGTGCAGTTCAAAAAAAATCACGCCTTTCGCATCGGTTGTTATATTATTTTGATTATACCATATTCTTTATAGGTTGTAAAGGGATTTTTTGTAAATGATTGGCGTAAAAAAA